>DATKUQ010000245.1:0-11419 GCA_035530495.1 Burkholderiales bacterium | reverse complement strand
CTCCGGCAGCAAATTGAGTTTGGCGAAGGCCTTGGTGAACGAGGACAGCACCGAGTAGTCGCCGCAACCCGGGCACCAGATCGGCTTGTAATCGGACTTGAACGCCTGCGCCGTGATCGGCGCGGCAGCGGCAGTGACAGTGGAGTTCATGCGCGGCTCCATTCGGTGATTTGCTGGTAAATTTCGGCGGGACGCATAGGCAGCGGTCCGGGATGGCAGAAACTCCTGACTTCGCCCGGCAGATCGTATTCGGCGCGCAGGTAGCGGTACAACTGGCGGGTGTGGTTCTGCTCCACCACGAGCACGCGCTCTGCTCCCGCCAGCGCTTTGGCCACGTGTTCCGGTTGAGCGGGACTGAGCAGGCGCAAGGACACCAGCCGCGCCTTGATCCCCTCGGCGTCGGCGCGTGCGAGCGCTTCGCGCGCCGCGCCGGTGCAGGAGCCGAACGTGACGATGGCAAGCTCGCCCTTGCCTTCGACGTCGGCCCAGCGCTCGCCGTAATCGAATTCCGCGAGCTTCTTCGCGCGCTTGTCGAGTTGCCTGATGTGATCGCCCGACTGACTAGAAGGCAGGCCGCGCTCGTTGTGCTCCAGGCCGTCGGCCGTATACGCGGTACCCGGCATGCCCGGAATCGACATCGGCGAGATTCCCGACTCGGTGACAGCATAGCGCTTGTAGCCTTCCGCCCCTGCGTTCGGCTTCAATCGCTCACCGACCAAGCCGATGTCAGCGGGCGGGTCCACTACCGCACGCGTCTGACCGAAGTACTGATCGGAAAGCACGATGGCCGGAGACTGCATCGCTTCGGCCAGATACACCGCCCATTGCGTCGCCGAGACGCAATCGGCGATGGAGTTCGGCGCGACTACGATGCGCGGCGCGTCGCCGTGTAATCCATTGACCGCAATGTTCACGTCGCTTTGCTCGCTTTTCGCCGGTATGCCGGTCGACGGTCCGCCGCGCATCACGTCGATGACCACGATCGGCACTTCAGCCGCAACCGCCAGCCCGATCGCTTCGATCATGAGCGACAAGCCCGGTCCTGAAGTGGCTGTCACCGAGGGCACGCCGCCATAGGAAGCTCCGACGATCATGTTGACCGAAGCCAGTTCGTCCTCTGCCTGCACGAGGGTGCCTCCAACTTTGGGCAGCGCAGGCGCCAGCCATTCGAGCACTTCGGTCGCCGGTGTGATCGGATAGGCGGCGCAGAAGCGCACGCCGCCGCGGACCACGCCAAAGCCCGCGGCCTGATTGCCCGTGATCAGCCAGCGCGCGTGCTGTTTCGCACCGCGCGCAGGCTTGTGCGCGAGGCGCGGCACCGCCGGCACGTTTGCGGCCGCCGCGTATCCCGCGTCGGCCGCAGCGAGGTTGGCGGCCATTTTCTCCCCGCCGCCTTTCTTGAGCGATTTCTGCAACACCGCTTTGACCGAGTCGGCGGGCAGACCCGCCAAGCCGGCGGCCAGGCCGAGGGCGATCATATTGGGCCAACTCCCGGGTATTGCTTTCGCCATCTGCTTGAACGCCAGCGGCGCATAGCTTGCACCCCGCGTTACGAACACCTCGGGCGGCTCACCCTGCTCGGGGTCGCCTATCATCACGCTCGCACCATCGAGCGGAATCTCGTCGGCGAAGCGGTGTATGTTCTGCCAGTCGATGCCGATCAGGATATCGAAGCGATCGTCCAGGCACTCTACCGGCGCGTGCGAAAAGCGCAGCAGCGCCGCCGCTTCGCCGCCGCGGATCTGCGGTCCGCTCGAGCGCACCATCAGGCCGTACCAACCGGCCTGGGCTGCAACCTCGAGCAGCAGATTGCCTGCGGTCATCACGCCCGCGCCGCCGCTGCCGGTGATCGCGATTGAAATATTGTCTTTGATCTTCTCTTTGTGCTTTGACACGGTGTAACCTCCGTCTTGCTGCGCCCGTGGTTCTGCGCATCGGGCGCGTGGTTTGCGATCTTGCCTGACAGCTTATACGAACTCGAAACGAGGGGCGTATCCCCTCATGCTCCCCCTGCTTAGTCAGAGGCCGCAACGGCAATTTTGAAGCGGCCTAGTCTAAATTGCATTTTGCGCTTGACTTCTAAATACGCATTCTAGTACCATAATACTTAATTAGCGCTGAAAAAGTCAAGCTGAAACTGACTTATCAGTACAATCTAACAGCGCGGCACCCCAAATTGGAGGCACAGGCATGAGCACAAACGCACACCGGTGGATGATGACGGCACCCAAGGTCGCCATGGTCGAATCGGCATTCAACCCGTTCCCGCCACAGCCCGCGGAGGTGGTGGTAGAGATCGCCGGCTGCGGCGTCTGCCACACCGACCTGGGTTACTTCTACGACGGGGTGCGCACCAATCATGCCCTGCCCCTTACGCTGGGCCACGAAATCAGCGGCCGCGTGGTTGCCGCCGGCAGCGGCGCCGAGAGCTGGGTCGGGAAATCGGTCATCGTGCCTGCGGTCATCCCCTGCGGTGAATGCGATCTGTGCAAGCGCGGCCGCGCCGCCATCTGCCGCTCACAAAAAATGCCCGGCAATGACATCCAGGGCGGTTTCGCCAGTCACATCGCCGTCCCCGCGCGCGGACTGTGCCCGGTGGACGAGCAGCGCCTCTCGGCCGCCGGTCTGGACCTGTCCGAAGTGTCGGTCGTCGCCGATGCCGTCACCACGCCTTACCAGGCGGTACACCGCGCCGGCGTCACCCCCGGCAGCCTCGCCATCGTCATCGGTGCCGGCGGCGTCGGCGGCTATTGCGTGCAAGTGGCAAACGCGTTCGGCGCGAAGGTCGTCGCCATCGATGTCGACCCGGCCAAGCTCGCTGCGATCTCGCAGTACGGCGCCGCGCTCACGCTGAACCCGAAGGAGCTCGATCCCAAGGCACTGAAGGGCGCGATCGCCAAGTTTGCCAAGGAAAACGGCCTGCGCGCGACCGAATGGTTCATATTCGAATGTTCCGGCAGCGCGGCCGGCCAACAGACCGCCTACGGGCTCCTGGTACACGGCGCCACGCTCGGCGTCGTCGGCTTCACCATGGACAAGGTGGAGATCCGGCTGTCCAATCTGATGGCTTTCGATGCGCGCGCGATCGGCAACTGGGGCTGCACGCCCGAGCACTATCCGGCCGCGCTGGAACTGGTGCTCGCGGGCAAAGTCAAAGTGAAGCCGTTCGTCGAAGTGCACCCGCTTGCCGACATCAACCATGTATTCGAGGCAACGCATCAGCGCGAAATCAAACGCCGTGCGGTTTTGGTTCCGTCACTTTGATGCAAAGAGAGCGCCGATAACCGCAGACACCGATATTTGTCATTCCAAGGCCCGCGGCCTCGGAATAGCAGCGAGTTTCGAAATGACCTCCAAGGAGATCCAAGCATGAGCACTGCAGCAGCATCCACCCCGACCCGGGAATTCAAGAACCACGAACTCGACGAGAACTTTGCCCGCCCCGGCGTGCGCTATGAAAAGCGCCCGGCGCGGACGCCCGACGGCAAGGAAGTGCCGGGCCTGTACAACGCCTGGATCTGGCTCGACAACCCGGGCCAGTTCAACTCCTACACCACCGACATGGTGAAAGGCGTGATCCTCGCGTTTCGCGCCGCGTCGAATGCGCGCGACGTGAATTGCGTGGTGTTCACCGGCGCCGGCGACAAAGCTTTCTGCACCGGCGGCAACACCAAGGAATACGCCGAGTATTATGCCGGCCACCCGCAGGAATACCGCCAGTACATGCGCCTGTTCAACGATATGGTGTCGGCGATTCTCGCCTGCGACAAACCGGTGATCTGCCGCGTCAACGGCATGCGCATCGGCGGCGGCCAGGAAATCGGCATGGCCTGCGACTTTTCCGTGGCGCAGGACCTCGCGCGTTTCGGCCAGGCCGGCCCCAAGCACGGCTCCGCCCCGATCGGCGGCGCGACCGATTTTCTTCCGCTCATGATCGGCGCCGAGCGCGCGATGGCGGGCTGCGTGCTGTGCGAACCGTTCTCGGCGCACAAAGCCTACTACATGGGCGTGATCACCGACGTAGTGCCGGCGCTGAAAGTCGACGGCAAGTTCGTCGCCAATCCGATGGTGGAAACGAAGCAGATGACCGACGAATTCGGCCGGCTCGTGTTCGGCGATTTCAAGACGGGCGAAGCGGCCAAGCAAGCCAAGGCGCTGATGGCCAGCGGCAAGGTGGATCTGTCGCTGCTCGATGCCAAGGTCGAGGAGTTGTGCGCAAAGATGCTGCTCACCTTCCCCGACTGCACCACCAAAACCATCGAGGAATTGCGCAAACCCAAGCTCATCGCCTGGAACGCGAACAAGGAAAACTCGCGCGCCTGGCTGGCGCTCAACATGATGACCGAGGCGCGCGCGGGCTTCGTCGCCTTCAACGAAGGCACCAAGGAAGACCGCGAGGTCGACTTCATCGGATTGCGCCAGAGGCTGGCCCGCGGCGAAGGCTGGGGCGAGGCGCTGCACGACGCGATCCAGCCGAAGAACAAGCACAAGGGCTGATGCCGTGGCTGCACCTTCGACACCGAACGCCGCACCGCCGAACGACGGCCCGCTGAAAGTCTGGCTCGAGCGCGACGGAGCGCTGCTGCGGCTGCGCTTGGCGCGGCCCAAGGCGAACATCGTCGACGCCGCCATGATCGCGGCGTTGCACAGCGCATTCGACGCACATCGCAGCAAGACCGGCATCCTCGCCGTGCTGCTCGATGCAGAGGGGCCGCATTTTTCGTTTGGCGCAAGCGTGGAGGAACACCTCGCCGAGCGCTGCGCGGGAATGCTCGCGAGCCTGCACGCACTGCTGCTCGCGATGCTCGAATGGCCGCAGCCGATCCTGGTCGCGGTCAGGGGCCAGTGCCTCGGCGGTGGACTCGAACTCGCGCTGGGCGGCAGCCTGATATTCGCGGCCGCCGAGGCCAAGCTCGGCCAGCCCGAGATCCAGCTCGGCGTGTTCGCGCCGGCCGCATCCTGCCTACTGCCGCCGCGCATCGGCCAGGCGGCGGCCGAGGACCTGCTGTTCTCCGGCCGCTCCATCGGCGCCGAGGACGCACTGCGGCTGGGCCTGGTGCAGTCGGTATCGACCGACCCGGAAGCGGCGGCGCTCGCGTATTTCGACCAGCACCTCGCAGGCAAGAGCGCAAGTTCGCTTGCCTGCGCGGTCACCGCAGTTCGTGCCGGTTACCTCCTGCGGGTGCGCCGGCGCATTGCCGAAGTCGAGCGGCTGTACCTCGACCGCCTGATGCAAACCCGCGACGCGAACGAAGGCCTCGCCGCCTTCATCGCCAAGCGTCCCCCAAAATGGGAGCACCGATGAGCCAAACCGTGCAACAGATAGTCGAACGCTGCCAGGCGCTGTTCGAGGACTTGAGCTTCGCCTCGGTAAAGGAATGGAAGGCCGCCGCGCCCGGACGCAAGGCGATCGGCTTCATGCCTGTCTACGTGCCGCGCGAAATCATCCACGCCGCCGGCATGCTGCCGGTGGGCATCATGGGCGGGGGCGACCAGCTCGAAGTGATCCAGGGCGACGCCTACTACCAGAGCTACATCTGCCGCATTCCGCGCTCGACGCTGGAGCTGGGACTCACCGGGCGCCTGGACTGCCTGGACGGCATGCTGTTCCCCTCGATCTGCGACGTCATACGCAACCTCTCGGGCATGTGGCAGATTCTGTTCAAGGACAAGTACGTCAGGTATTTCGACGTGCCGCAAAATTACCAGGACAGCGTCGGCGGGACGTATTACATCCACGAGATGCAGGTGCTGCGCGACGACATCGGCAAGCTCGCGGGAAAACCGGTCACCGACGACGCGCTGCGCGCCTCGATCGCGGTGTACAACGAAAACCGGCGTGCGGTGCAGGCCTTGTACAAATACCGGGCCGCCAAGCCGTGGCAGGCGCCAACGTCGGAAGTGTATCTGGTGCTGCGCGCGGGCATGGTGCTGCCGGTGGAGGAGCACACCAAGCTGGTGCACGAATACATCGCCGCCACCGACGCGGTCGCCAGGCCGGTGCGCGACAACGCCCGCATCGTGATGACCGGCGCGTTCTGCGAGCAGCCGCCGCTCAGCCTGATCAAGTCGATCGAGATGGCCGGCTGCTACATCGTCGACGACGACTTCATGCTGGTCATGCGCATGCTGACGGACGAGGTGGTCGAGACCGGCGATCCGCTGGACGAGCTGTCCAAATCGTTCCTGCATCGCTCCATGCAAACGTCGTCGAAATACGACGAGTTCAAGAAGGACAAGGGCAAGTACCTGCTCGATTCGACCAAGCTGAATGCAGGCGAAGGCGTCATTTTCGCCGCGCCCTCGTTTTGCGACCCGGCGCTGCTCGAGCGACCGATGCTGCAGGCGGTGCTGAACGAGCACAAAATTCCCTACACGGCATTCAAATACGCAGAGAACACCGGCCAGATGGCGCCGATCCGCGAGCAGGCCGGCACTTTTGCCGATTCGATCAAACTATGGAGTGCGGCTTAGACCGCACGTACAGAGGAAATCACCCATGTCCACACCAGCGCAGATGACGCCCCCGCAAGCCTCCAAAAAGCCGGTTCCGGCCGCGCAGAAAGAGGATGCAATGCTGTTGCAGAAAGAGATGATCAACCGCAACTACCTCGAGCTCGCGACGGCGCACCAGCAGGGCAAAAAGGTCGCGGCCACCTTCGTCCCGGGCAACCTGAACGAACTGGTGATGTGCTTCGACATGGCGCGCAGCCTGCCGGAGACCAATGCGCTGCAGAACGGCATGCGCAAGAAATCGGGCAAGATGATCATGGATGCCGAGCGCGACGGCCATTCGGAAGACGTGTGCACCTACGTCAAGGCCGACCTGGGCATGATGCTGGGCGGCGAGGTCGGCCCCACCGGCGACCCGCTGCCGCGCCCCGACCTGCTGCTGCTCTCCTACACCGGCTGCTTCACCTTCATGAAGTGGTTCGAACTGGTACGGCAGAAATACAACTGCGAGACCACCATGCTGCACGTGCCTTACCAGGGCGACGGCAAGATCTCGCAGAACATGCGCGACTACGTGGTCAAGCAGATCAAGGAGAACGTAATCCCGTCGCTGGAGCGCGTCTCCGGCGTCAAATTCGACATCGACCGCCTGCGCCAGTACATGAAGGAATCGGTCAAGGCCGAGGAAAACCTGGTGCAGGTCCTGCAGTCGGCGAAGAAGCGCCCCTCACCCATCGACGGCTACTTCGGCGCCGTTTACTACATCGGGCCGATCTTCACCGCCTTTCGCGGCACCACCGAGGCGACGGAATACTACCGCGTGCTGCGCGGCGAGATCGAGCAGCGCGTGCGCGAGGGCAAAGGGCCGATCACCCCCGACGGCGAAATGGGCGAGGAAAAATATCGCCTGGTGGTCGAAGGCCCGCCCAACTGGACCAGCTTCCGCGATTTCTGGAAGATGTTCTACGACGAGGGCGCGGTGGTGGTCGCCTCGACCTACTCCAAGGTCGGCGGCGTATACGACTTCGGCTTCCGCCACGACCCGGACCATCCGATCGAGTCCCTGGCCGAATATTGCCTCGGCTGCTACACCAACCTCAACCTGCCGCAGCGCATAGACATGATCTGCAAGTACATCGACGAGTACCAGGCAGACGGCCTCCTGATCAATTCGATCAAGAGCTGCAACAGCTTCTCCGCCGGACAGCTGCTGATCCTGCGCGAAGTGGAAAAGCGCACCGGCAAGCCCGCCGCGTTCATCGAGTCCGACCTGGTGGACCCGCGCTATTTCTCCGCGGCCAACATCAAGAACCGGCTGGAGAGCTATTTCCAGATGATCAAGCAAAAACGCACTGCTGCCGCGGCCGCGGTTCATTAAAAGAACAGGACTCGAGGAAATCATCATGCGCTGCTTTATCGGTATCGATCTCGGCTCCACCACCACCAAGGCGGTGGTCATCGACGAGGATCGCAACATACTCGGACGCGGCATCACCAACTCGCGCTCGAATTACGACACCGCGGCCGCAATCGCCAAGCAGGAAGCGCTGGTTAACACGCGCTTTCACCTGTTTCGCAATGCGCTGTCGCAATCGCGCGCGCTCAACGGCAAGCTCGAGGATTTCCTCGGCCACCTGGAGCGCGACTTCCGCCTGGAACAGTTTCTGGAGCAGCTCGCAGACCTGGAAGCCACCTGCCGCCGTAATGCCGAAGGCACGCGCTTCGGCGATCACGCCGCGGCGGTCGCCGCAGCGCTGACCGAGGTGTTCAGGCGCCTGCAGGCGGAGGCGCCGGAGCTGTTCGCGCCGGGGGCGAAGCGCAAGTCCGATTTTTTCCGCGACATCGCCGGCAGCCGCTACCTCGCCATCGGCGAGACCGTTTCCAAGGAAATGGGCATACGCTACGACATGGTCCTCAACGTGTTCGACCGTTCGATCATCGAGGTCGAGAACCGCGTCTACGCCGACGCCATGACTACCAACCTCATGAATGCGCTCGAGCGCACGTTCAAGGGCATGCCCGAGACCGCCGGCCGCGCGGACGCGATCCGCGCGCCGATCCGGGGTGTGCTCGAGACACCTCTGGAAGAGAGCTATGTGATCGGCACCGGCTACGGCCGCGCGCGCCTGCCCTTCTCCAAGGAACACATCCGCTCCGAAATTCTGTGCCACGGCCTGGGCGCGCACGTGATGTACCCGGGCACGGCCACGGTGCTCGACATCGGCGGCCAGGACACCAAGGCGATCCAGGTGGACCCGCACGGCATCGTCGAGAGTTTCCAGATGAACGACCGCTGCGCCGCAGGCTGCGGCCGCTATCTCGGCTACATCGCCGACGAGATGAACATGGGCCTGCACGAACTCGGGCCCCTGGCGATGAAGGCGACCAAGAATGTGCGCATCAATTCGACCTGCACCGTATTCGCCGGCGCCGAGCTGCGCGATCGGCTGTCGCTGGGCGAAAAGCGCGAAGACATCATGCTCGGGCTGCACCGCGCCATCATCCTGCGCGCGATGTCGATCCTGGCGCGCTCCGGCGGCGTGCGCAACGAGTTCACCTTCACGGGCGGCGTCGCCAAGAATGAGGCCGCGGTGAAGTCGCTGAACGATCTGGTGCGCGAGAATTACGGCGAAGTGAAGCTCAACATCGATCCGGATTCGATTTATACCGGCGCGCTCGGCGGCGCCACTTTCGCCTGGCGCGCGGTCATCGAGGAAGGCAAGATCGTGGAAAACAGAGTATGAATACCAACACAGAAGGGACGGCACTATGACCATTAGCGTCGGTATCGACATCGGCTCGGGCGTCGTCAAGACGGCGCTGTTCAAGACGGACGGCGACAAAGCAGAATGGCTCGCGCGCCGCGTCGAGCGCATCCGCAAGCGCGACAACATGCAGCTCGCGAAGGACGGCTACGACGAGGTGCTCGAGGAAGCGGGACTCAAGCCCGCCGACGTCGATTACGTCGCCACCACGGGCGAGGGCGAGAACGTGAAGTTCGCGACCGGGCATTTCTATTCCATGACGACGCACGCGCGCGGCGCGATATTTCTCAACCCCGAAGCGCGCGGCGTGGTGGATATCGGCGCGCTCAACGGCCGCGCCATCTACATCGACGGGCGCGGCAAAGTGCTCGCCTACAAGATGACCAGCCAGTGCGCCTCGGGCTCCGGCCAGTTCCTGGAAAACATTGCGCGCTACCTCGGCGTAGCAGTCGAGGAAATCGGGCCTCTCTCGCGGTCGGCGCAGACGCCGGAGAAGATCAGCTCGATCTGCGCCGTGCTGGCGGAGACCGATGTCATCAACATGGTCTCGCGCGGCATCCCCACGCCCGATATCCTCAAAGGCATACACCTGTCCATGGCCTCGCGTCTGGTGAAGCTGCTCAAGATCACGGGCATCATGAAGGACACGGTCCTGCTCACCGGCGGCCTGGCGCTCGACGCAGGCCTGCTGCTGGCGGTGCAGGAAGAGCTCGTCGCGGAAAAGATCAGCGGCCTCACCGTGGTCAACCATCCCGACTCGATTTGTGCCGGCGCGATAGGCGCGGCCTTGTGGGGCGCGTTCAGACATGGGAAGCTGCTAGAATTGCAACAGCGTGCCGCGGCCTGAATCCGCGGCGCAATCGGAAAAACCAAGGAGATACGAATGGCCCTGCTAATCAACGACGACTGCACCGCCTGCGACGCGTGCATCGAGCCCTGCCCGAACAAAGCCATTACCGCCGGCAGCCCCTACGTCATCGATCCGAACCTGTGCACCGAGTGCGTGGGCGCCCATGACGAACCGCAGTGCATGGTGGTATGCCCGGCAGACTGCATCGTCGAGAATCCGGATTTTCGCGAAAGCAAGGACGAGCTGATGGCGAAATATCATAGCCTACACGGCTGAATTCCCCGGCTGCGTGACCGCCCCGGGCGGGCGGTCCGTCCGGTGATGACGCTGCGATCCCGCCCCGCCCGCTCCCCGCCTCCGCTATACTGGTTTCGCCAGCCATGTATCGCGGAGAACGCTTCAACAGCTACACCCACCTGGCGGGCACCCTGCTCGCAGGCATCGGCACGCCGCTGCTGATCGTCCTGGCGGCGCGCAGCGCAGATGTCTGGAAAATTGTCGGCTGTGCCATCTACGGCGCGTCCTTGCTCCTGCTCTACGGAACTTCGACCCTGTATCACAGCCTGCGCGGGCGGGCCAAACGGGTTCTGCGCAAGCTCGATCACTGTTCCATCTACGTGCTCATCGCCGGCACCTACACCCCGTTCGCGCTGGTAACCCTGCGTGGCCCCTGGGGCTGGACCCTGTTCGGGCTCGCCTGGGGTCTTGCGACCATCGGCATTGCGCAGGAATTCGTGTTCGGCAAAGGCAGGCGCCGCCTCTCTATCCTGATCTACGTCGTCATGGGATGGATGGGCATAGCGGCATTGCGCCCGCTCGCTGAAGGACTGGGCACGCCCGGGCTTGCGTGGCTGCTGGCGGGCGGACTGCTCTACACCGGTGGCATTGTCTTTTATCTGCTCGATGAGCGTGTGCGCCACTTTCACGGTGTGTGGCATCTGTTCGTGCTGGCCGGCAGCGCGGCGCATTTCATCGCGATCGCTTTCTATGTGACATGAGCGCCTAGCGAGGCCTCCGCTGCGTGGCGAGGCCCTTGCTTGCAGCGGGAGGCCCGCCCTCGGGCCGATCGGTGGGTCATGGAACATGTCGGGGCGAAGGCGCCCCTCCTACGGCACTTCGCGCTCAGGCGAGCCGCTTGAGAAATCCCAGGCGCTGGCTTGCACCGAAGCCAGCACGGTAGAAAAACTCGAGCAGGCCGAAGTTGTCGCGTGCGACCACGGTGGCCACGCGCTCGACGCGCAGCGCCTCGAGGTTGACGAATAGCTGCGACAGCAGCGCGGAGCCTATGCCCGCCCCGGTAAAACCGGGATCCACGCCTATGGTGTCGAGCACTGCAACCGGCTCGGTGCGG
>DATKUQ010000244.1:0-6575 GCA_035530495.1 Burkholderiales bacterium | reverse complement strand
TCGCCGAGCGCGCGCCGGTACTCGTGCGGGAATATCTTGACGAACTTGCCGCGGTATTGCGCCCAGCCGCTGATCACCTTTTTCGCACGCGTGCTGCCGGTGTACCGGGCATGGTTCTCCACCAGCCGCTTGAGTATGGCTTCATCGGCCTGCCCCATATGCCACAGGGCGCGCGCGAGTCTGCCCTCCTGCTCGCCTTCCGCGAGCAGCGGCTCGAGCTGAACCATGGTAGCGTTGCAGCGCTGGGCGAAAGTCCCGTCCTCGTCCAATACGTAGGCGATGCCGCCGGACATGCCGGCGGCGAAGTTGCGCCCGGTCATCCCGAGCACTACCACCGTGCCGCCGGTCATGTATTCGCAGCCATGGTCGCCCGTGCCCTCCACCACCGCGCTCGCGCCGGAGTTGCGCACCGCGAAGCGCTCGCCGGCGACGCCGCGGAAATAAGCCTCGCCCGCGATCGCGCCGTAGAGCACGGTGTTGCCGACGATAATGTTCTGCGCCGGGTCGCCGCGGAACTTGGCCGATGGCTGCACAGTGATGCGTCCGCCCGAGAGCCCCTTGCCGCAGTAATCGTTGGTGTCGCCGATCAGATCGAGCGTGATGCCTTTCGCCAGGAAGGCGCCGAAGCTCTGCCCTGCGCTGCCGGCGAATTTGATGTGGATAGCGTCATCGGCAAGGCCTGCATGACCATGGCGCCGCGCGACTTCCCACGACAGCATGGTGCCGACGGTACGGTTGATGTTGCGTATCGGCATGTCGATCGCGACCTTCTGGCCGCGCTCCAGCGCGGGCTTGGCAAGTTCGATCAGGCGGTGGTCGAGCGCGCCGGCGAGGCCGTGGTCCTGCTCCTCGCACTTGTAGCGCGCCGCTTCAGCGTCGATCTGCGGTTGCTCGAATATGCGCGAAAAATCCAGCCCCCTTGCCTTCCAATGCGCTATTCCCTTCTTCGTTTCGAGCAGGTCGGTGCGGCCAATCAGTTCGTTTATGCTGCGCACGCCGAGCTGCGCCATGATTTCGCGCGCCTCTTCGGCGACGAAGAAGAAGAAGTTGACCACGTGCTCGGGCTTGCCCTGGAATTTCTTGCGCAGCACCGGATCCTGCGTGGCCACGCCGACCGGGCAGGTATTGAGGTGGCACTTGCGCATCATGATGCAGCCTTCGACCACCAGCGGCGCAGTGGCGAAGCCGAATTCGTCGGCGCCCAGCATGGCGCCGATGACCACGTCGCGCCCGGTCTTGATCTGGCCGTCGACCTGCACTGCGATGCGGCCGCGCAGCCGGTTCAGCACCAGCGTCTGCTGTGTTTCGGCAAGGCCCAGCTCCCACGGCGTGCCGGCGTGCTTGATCGAGGACCAGGGCGAAGCGCCGGTTCCGCCGTCGTGGCCGGAGATGGTGACATGGTCGGCCTTGGCCTTGGACACGCCCGCCGCGACGGTGCCGACGCCGATTTCGGAGACGAGCTTGACGCTGATCGAGGCGTTTGGATTCGCGTTCTTGAGGTCGTGAATCAGTTGCGCCAGATCCTCGATCGAATAGATGTCGTGATGCGGCGGCGGTGAAATCAGGCCCACGCCCGGCACCGAGTAGCGAATTTGCGCGATGTATTCGGACACCTTGTGGCCGGGCAGCTGGCCGCCTTCGCCGGGCTTGGCGCCCTGCGCCATCTTGATCTGGATCTGGTCGGCGCTTGCCAGGTACTCAGCGGTGACACCGAAGCGTCCCGAGGCGACCTGTTTGATCTTGGAGCGCAGCGAATCGCCCTCATTGAGGTCGAGGTCGCGCTCGACGTTGTGTCGCCCGAGGCGCATCGCGAGCGTCTCGCCCGCCTTCGCAGGTGCAAAGCGGTTCGGGTCCTCGCCGCCCTCGCCGGTGTTGGACTTGCCGCCGATGCGGTTCATCGCAAGCGCGAGCGTGGTATGTGCCTCGGTCGAGATCGAGCCGAGGGACATGGCACCGGTGGCGAAGCGCTTGACGATCTCCTTCGCCGGCTCGACTTCGTCCAGCGGAATCGGCTGCGCCTCGCCGAACCTGAATTCGAACAGGCCGCGCAAGGTCATGTGGCGCTTGGACTGGTCGTTGATGATGCGCGCATATTCCTTGTAGGTTTCGAAGCTCGACTGCCTGGTCGCATGCTGCAGCTTGGCGATCGCCTCCGGCGTCCACATGTGCTCTTCGCCGCGGATGCGGAATGCGTATTCGCCGCCCGCGTCCAGCGCATTGGCCAGCACCGGGTCTGCGCCGAAAGCCTGCCGGTGCAACCGGATCTTCTCTTCGGCCACCTCGAACAGGCCGATGCCCTCGACATTGGACGCAGTGCCGGTGAAATATTTGGCGACCAGTTCGCGCGACAGGCCCACCGCCTCGAATATCTGCGCGCCGGTGTAGGACATGTAGGTCGAAATGCCCATCTTGGACATGACTTTCAGCAGCCCTTTGCCGATCGCCTTGACGAAATTCCTGATCGCCTTGCCGCCATCGACGCCGGGCGGCAACAGGTCCTGCATGTCGAGCAGCGACTCGAGCGCAAGATAGGGGTGGATCGCTTCCGCGCCATACCCCGCCAGCAGTGCGAAGTGGTGCACTTCGCGCGCCGAGCCGGTTTCCACGACCAGGCCTGCGCTGGTGCGCAGGCCCTTGCTCACCAGGTGCTGATGCACGGCCGAGAGCGCCAGCAGCGCGGGGATCGAGACGTTGTTGCGGTCGATATGGCGGTCGGAAATGATGATGACGCTGTAGCCGGCACGCACCGCGTCCTCTGCCTGGGCGCAAAGACTGGCCAGGCGCGCCTCGACCGCTTCGCAACCCCAGGCCACCGGATAGGTGATATCGAGTTCGAAAGACCTGAACTTGCCCTCGGTGTTGCGATCGATGTGCCGGATTTTCTCCATTTCGTAGAAATCCAGCACCGGCTGCCGCACCTCGAGCCGGATCGGCGGATTGATCTCGTCGATGCCGAGCAGGTTCGGCTTCGGCCCGATGAAGCTCACCAGGCTCATCACCAGGTCCTCGCGGATCGGATCGATCGGCGGGTTGGTCACCTGGGCGAACAACTGCTTGAAGTAGTGGTACAGGGTCTTGTTTTTCCCCGACAGCACCGCCAGCGGCGAGTCGTTGCCCATGGAGCCGATGGGCTCTTCTCCAGCCACGCCCATCGGCAGCATCAGGAACTTGAGCTCTTCCTGCGTATAGCCGAAGGCCTGCTGGCGATCGAGCAGCGACACCTCCGAGCGTTCTGGCTGCTGCTTGTCGCTTTCCACGTCGTCCAGCCGGATGCGGATGCGCTCTATCCACTCGCGGTAGGGCTTCGCCGCGGCCAGCGTGTCCTTCAGTTCCTTGTCGTCGATGATGCGCCCGCGTTCGACGTCGATGAGGAACATTTTGCCCGGTTGCAGGCGCCATTTTTTGACGATTTTCTCTTCGGGAATCGGCAACACGCCCGCTTCGGAAGCCATCACTACGAGGTCGTCGTCGGTGACGACGTAGCGCGCCGGCCGCAGCCCGTTGCGGTCCAGCGTGGCGCCGATCTGGCGCCCGTCGCTGAAGGCGACCGCCGCGGGACCGTCCCAGGGTTCCATCATCGCCGCGTGATATTCGTAGAAGGCGCGCCGGTTGTCGTCCATGGTGTTGTGCTTCTCCCAGGCCTCGGGGATGAGCATCATCATCGCGTGCGCGAGCGAGTAGCCCGACATCACCAGCAGTTCGAGCGCATTGTCGAACGAGGCCGAGTCGGATTGGCCGTCGTAGATCAGCGGCCAGACCTTGTTCAGATCGGCCTCGAGTATCGGGCTGGAAATGGCCTGCTGCCGCGCGCGTATCCAGTTGACGTTGCCGCGCAGGGTGTTGATCTCGCCATTATGGGCGATGAGGCGGAACGGGTGCGCCAGGTCCCAGGTCGGGAAGGTATTGGTGGAAAAGCGCTGGTGCACCAGCGCCAGCGCCGACACCAAACGCGGATCCTGCAGGTCCTTGTAGTACCTGCCCACCTGGTCGGCAAGCAGCAGACCCTTGTAGACCAGCGTGCGCGCGGACATCGACGCCACGTAAAACTCCTTGCCGTGCTTGAGGTGCAGCGCCTGGATGGCGTGGCCGGAAGCCTTGCGGATGATGTAGAGCTTGCGCTCCAGCGCGTCCGTCACCGTCACGTCGCCGCCGCGGCCGATGAACACCTGGCGGACCACCGGTTCTATCCTTTTTCCGGACTCTCCCAGCCCCGAACTGTCGCGCGGCACTTCGCGCCAGCCGAGCACCACCTGCCCCTCGTCCTTGATGGCGCGCTCGATCTCGTATTCGCAGGCGAAACGCGACGCCGGCTCCTGCGGCAGGAACACCATGCCCACGCCGTACTGGCCCACAGGCGGGAGGCGCACCCCTTGCGCCGCCATTTCCTCGCGCAGAAAACGGTCCGGTATCTGAATCAGGATGCCGGCGCCGTCGCTCGCCAAGGGATCGGCCCCGACCGCGCCGCGGTGAGCGAGGTTCTTGAGGATCAGCAACCCCTGGTCGATGATGGTATGGCTCTTGGCGCCTTTGATGTTGGCGACAAAGCCGACGCCGCAAGCGTCATGCTCGTTGGCGGGGTCGTACAGCCCTTCGGGGGACAGGGCCCGGGCCGTGGGACGATTAATGGGTAGGGCCGGATGAGTCACACGCGCACCTTTCGCTGCAAATCGGCTCCGGAAAAGTCGCGCGCAAGCCTGCGATCGGTTCCGGCGGGACCGGTAATTTTACCTGTGGACCCATGTCACTTCAAGCGCTTAGGCGTCCAGCTGCCCCCCCCGTTGCGGTGTAGAGCGGCCGACTCAGCCGGCGCCGGGGTTGTCCAGGGTCTGTTGCAGCAGGCCAGCGGGGACGTCATCGCGGACCGATGCCGCGCCGATGCAGTCCAGCAGGATGAAGCGCAGCTTGCCGGCCTCGTTCTTCTTGTCCACCGCCATCGACTCCAGCATACGCCCGGGCGCGATGCCGGGCTGGGCGACAGGCAACTTTGCGCGCTTGAGCAAGGCGACGACGCGATCCACGTCGGCCTGCGCGATAAAGCCCATGCGGCGCGACAGGTCCGCAGCCATCACCATGCCCGCGGCCACCGCCTCGCCATGCAGCCATTTGCCGTAACCCATGCCGGATTCGATGGCATGGCCGAAAGTGTGGCCGAAATTGAGCAGGGCGCGCACGCCGGCCTCGCGCTCGTCCTCGGCCACCACAGCAGCCTTGATCTCGCAGCAGCGGCGCACGGCGTGCGTCAGGGCCGGCGGGTCGCAGGCCAGCAATTCCTCCACGTTCTGTTCCAGCCAGGCGACGAAGCCCGCATCACACACCAGGCCATGCTTGATCACCTCCGCCAAACCGGCCGAGAGTTCCCGCTGCGGCAACGATCTCAGCACCGTCGTATCGGCCAGCACCAGACGCGGCTGATAGAACGCGCCTATCATATTCTTGCCCAGAGGGTGATTGATCCCGGTCTTGCCGCCTACTGAAGAGTCCACCTGGGCGAGCAGGGTGGTCGGAACCTGGATGAAGGGCATGCCACGCATATAGGTCGCCGCGGCGAAACCGGCGAGATCCCCGATGACGCCGCCGCCCAAAGCGATAAGCGTGGTTTTGCGCTCGCAGCGTTGCTCGAGCAATACGTCGTAGATGCGATTGAGGGTAACCCAGTCCTTGTAGCGCTCGCCGTCCTCGAGCACGATGCTGATCACATCTACCCCGAGCGCGCGCAATGCTTCGCTAAATTGCTGCAGATACAGGGGCGCAACTGTGGTGTTGGTGACGACGGCGGCCTTGGGAAGTTCCAGGTGCGGCGCGACCAGCGCCGCGTCGGTGAGCAATTGCTCGCCGATGTGGATGGGGTAGGCGCGTGCGCCCAGCTCTACGCGGAGAGTCTGCATCGTTCGCGCAATTGGGGCAGCAGTTGGTTGATCAGCGCGCGCGCGCTTTGCCGGCCGGTATCGATCACGATATCAGCGATCTCGCGGTACAGCGGATCGCGCTGCTGATACAGACTTTGCAGTTTTTGCTGCGGATCGCCGTCTTGCAGCAAGGGCCGCGACTTGTCGTGGCGCGTGCGGTGCCACAGGTCCTTCGGCTGTCCGTGCAAATACACCACCACGCCGCGCTCGGCGAGGCGCCGGCGGTTGTCGGCATCGAGTACCGCGCCGCCACCCGTGGCCAGCACTACGTTGGTGAGCTGCGTCAACTCGTCGACCACCTGCTTCTCGCGCGCGCGAAAGCCGGCCTCGCCCTCGATTTCGAATATAAGCGAGATGCGTACCCCGGTGCGGCGCTCGATCTCGTGGTCGGTATCGTGGAAGGTCTTGTCCAGGCCGGCGGCGAGCTGCCTTCCAGCCGTGGTTTTTCCCGCTCCCATGAGGCCGACTAGAAATATGTTATCCGAGGTTTTCACGCGGCTATTTTAGCAGCACGCACCCGCCATCGCGCCCGCGTCGGAGCAGCCGGCGCAGGCCGAAAAGTGAAGCGGTCTGTGCCGAAGCCGAACAAGAGCAGGTGTTCGGCTCCTTTCGCTCGAAGTTTCTTAGAGGCCATTTCAGAATTACCGAAATGGCCTCCGATATGGAGGG
>DATKUQ010000243.1:0-2559 GCA_035530495.1 Burkholderiales bacterium | reverse complement strand
CCGCGAGCAAGCGGCCAATCTCCGCCTTATCGGCGGCGTGCGGCTTCAGCTTTCCGATGCGAAGCAGGTTGTCCAAGGTCATGGGCATCGCCGATGAGGAAGATTTTCTTGTCCGCTAGCACGCGCTTCAGGAACGGATCGCCGGCCGCAACCTTCGCTTTGAACTCGCGTATCGGGTAGAGGTTGGGGTTGATCTCCCGGCGCAAAGTCTCCTGCGCAGCGGCAAGCGCGTGAACGACCTCCGCGAACCTGGCCTCTCCGACTATCATCACGTCGAGATCGCTGCCCGAGCGCTCGTCGCCGCGCGCGAGCGAGCCGTACACGAACGCCGCCTGAATCCTGTCCGCCAGCGGCTCCAGCGCCTCGCGCAACACGTCCGCGAGCGCAGCGGTCTTCTTGAGTATGTTGCGCAGGTCCTCGTAAATCGGACACGCCGCGTTCGCCTGGAATTGAACTTGATTGCCGACCGGCCTGCGAGTGATCACGCCGGCATCGGCGAGACGGTTCAGCTCGCGCAGGATCGTCCCCGGCGCCTTGCCGGTGATGCGCCCGATTTCGCGCACGTGCAACGACTCTTCCGGGTGCAGCAGCAGCAGCGCGAGCGCGTCGCGGCGATGCGTGCCGAAGAGCAGAGTTGCGAGGTTTCCGGTCATGATCTGGCGGGGGTGTTGCTCTTTTGGCGACGATCGTAGCCTTTTACGCAACAGGTGTCAATGCACGGGCCGTCGGAACTGAAGAAGTGAAGCTGCTGCGAAGCTCCCGCGCCTTGACCGCGGCCTGAAGCATATCCCAAACGCAGACCTTGTCGCGGCTCTCAGGCTGCATAGATCGGCTTCAGGTCCGGGACGATGGAATCGCGCCGCTGCGGATTGAGCAGAATTTCCGGGGTGACGATGTCCACTTTGCGACCCCCGAACGCAGCCGGGAATTCGTCTTGCATTGCCGTGATATCGAACAGTGACGCGCGGCTGTCGGGCAGGAATTCGACCATTAGGTCCACATCGCTTTCGGGCGTCAGTTCGTTTCTGGAGGCTGAGCCGAACAGGCTCAGCTTGGCGATGCCGTACTTGCGGCACAGCGCGTCGAGCTTGGTCTGGGAGATGCGCAGCTTCTGCACAATCGGCTTCGAGTCCTTTGGCGCCGACGCGATGGCCGCGGACTTTGATCCATACGCCGGCGGCGCAGGCGAGCGCAAGATTGGCGTCGCGTCGGGCGGTTCCCACAATACCGAAATCGGCAAGGCCCAAAGCTTGTCGGCAAAGGGCAGGCGCTGCTCGCCAAGATAGAGCACGACACCGCCGACAAATTTATCGCCCACCGTTTCGGCAAGCGTGCGCAAGCCGGTGAAGTCGCCCTGGTTCACGTTCGACGAAGCTTTGACCTCGATGCCTGCGATGCGCTGGCCCGGCGCTTCGAGCACCAGGTCCACCTCCTGCCCGATCGCGGTGCGAAAGTGATAAGGCGTGGCTGCCTGGCGGTTCCAGCCCAGAAGCTTGCGCACTTCCTGCACCACGAAGGTTTCCAGCAGCGGTCCGAGATCGGGCGACTGCGCCAGTGCGGCCGCGTCCACGTCGCCGCGCAGATGCGCGGCCAAGCCCGAATCCAGCAAATGGACCTTGGGCGATTTCACGAAGCGTTTGCCGATATTGGTCGACAATGCCGGCAGCGGCTGAAAAATAAACGTCGCCTCCAGCAGCGCGAGATAGCGCCGCAGCGTGGAATGCGCAATGCCCGCCGCGCGCGAGACTTCCGCCATGTTCATCAACGCGCTCGACCGGGCGGCCAGGAGCGAGAGCAGCCGCGGAATGTCGGTCATCCCGTCGATGTTGGCCATGTCGCGCACGTCGCCGAGGGCGGATTGGCCAATCGGTCTAGCTGCGCGCCTTTGCCCGCTGCTCGATGGCCTCATGCTGCGCCAGCGTCGCCCGGGCGCGCTCTACCACCGGGATGTCGACCATTTTCCCGTCGACCTCGATCGCACCCTGGTTGCCGCCGGCGGCCTTGTCGAACGCCGCGACCACTTTGCGCGCCTGCTGCACTTCCTGTTCCGACGGCCTGAACTCCTCGTTCAGGATAGCGATCTGCGAGGGATGGATCACCGATGCGCCCATGAAGCCCAGGCGGCGCGAGCGGCGCACGGTCGCGCGGAACGCATCCAGGTCCCCGTAGTCGGCGACCGTACCGATGAAGCCCAGCGGCAGCACCCCCGCCGCGCGCGCCGCGATCACGATCTGCTGCTTCGGATAGAACAAGCCCTCGGCTTCCGGCACCATGCCCACCGACAGCGCGAAATCCTCGGCGCCCAGCGTCAGCCCGACGACGCGCGAATGCGAGGCCGCGATCTCCTGCATGCGGAAAAAGGCGGCGGCGCCCTCGATCATGGGCACCAGTTGCGTGTGGCCCTGCGGCAGGCCGCGCTCGGCCTCGAGTTCGTCCAACACCTCGGCCACCATGTGCACATGCTCGGCGCTCTCGGCCTTGGGCAGCATCAGCGCGCAGATTTCGCGGCTCACCACTGCCTCCAGGTCGCGCAGGCACAGCCGCCACGGCCGGTTGACG
>DATKUQ010000242.1:0-4988 GCA_035530495.1 Burkholderiales bacterium | reverse complement strand
GGCCTTCGCCTCTCCACCAAACTTCTTCGACATGATCAGCGTGATCGCCGCCGTCAGCGTCGTCTTCCCATGGTCCACGTGACCTATCGTCCCTACGTTCACGTGCGGCTTCGTACGCTCAAATTTTGCTTTTGACATGATCGTTCCCGGTTATTTCTTGTTGATAATTGCTTCGGCCACGGTCTTAGGCGCTTCGGCGTAATGCTTGAATTCCATGGTATAGGTGGCGCGCCCCTGCGTGAGCGAGCGCAACGTGGTCGAGTATCCGAACATCTCGGCCAAAGGCACTTCGGCGCGGATGATCTTGCCTCCGGCCACGTCATCCATGCCCTGGATGACGCCGCGGCGCGACGACAGGTCGCCCATGACGTCGCCCATCTTTTCCTCGGCTGTTTCCACTTCGACCGCCATGATCGGTTCGAGCAGTACCGGGGAAGCTTTGCGCATGCCATCCTTGAACGCCATCGAGGCGGCCATACGGAAGGCATTTTCGTTCGAGTCCACTTCGTGATAGGAGCCGTCGAACAGCGTAACCTTCACGTCCACTACGGGATAGCCGGCGAGTACGCCGGCCGGGAGCGTTTCGACCAGGCCGCGCTGCACTGCAGGAATGTACTCACGCGGCACCGATCCGCCTTTGATCGCGTCGACAAACTCGAAGCCCTTGCCCGGAGGTTGGGGCTCGACCTTGAGCCAGACGTGGCCGTATTGACCGCGGCCACCAGACTGCTTAATGAACTTGCCTTCGATTTCCTCACACACGCGCCGGATGGTCTCGCGGTACGCCACCTGGGGCGCGCCCACATTGGCTTCCACGCCGAACTCGCGCTTCATGCGGTCGACGATGATCTCCAGGTGCAGCTCGCCCATGCCCGAAATAATGGTCTGGCCGGTTTCCTCGTCGGTACGCATGCGAAACGACGGATCCTCCTGCGCCAGACGATTGAGCGCCACGCCCATTTTCTCCTGGTCGCTCTTGGTCTTCGGCTCCACTGCAACGTGAATCACAGGCTCCGGAAATACCATGCGTTCCAAAACAATGATGTGCTTGGGATCGCACAGGGTCTCGCCCGTGGTGACGTCCTTCAGTCCCACGGCAGCCCCGATATCGCCTGCGCGCACTTCCTTGATCTCGGCGCGCTCGTTGGCATGCATCTGAAGCAGGCGGCCGATGCGCTCCTTCTTGCCGCGCACCGATGTGTACACCGTGTCGCCGGAGTTGAGCACGCCCGAATAAACGCGGAAAAACGTCAGCTGCCCGACAAACGGGTCGGTCATGATCTTGAACGCGAGCGCGGCGAACGGCTGCTCGTCGTTTGGAGTACGCGTGTCGTCCTTGCCGTTTTCGTCCTCGCCCGTGACCGGGGGGACATCCGCCGGAGCCGGCATGTATTCAATCACGGCGTCCAGCATCGCCTGCACGCCCTTGTTCTTGAACGCCGAGCCGCACAGCATCGGCGTGATTTCGCTCTTGATGGTGCGCAGGCGCAGCCCCTTCTTGACGTCCGCGACTGACAGATCGTGGCCTTCGAGGTACTGGTGCATCAACTCGTCATCGCCCTCGGCCGCGGCCTCGACCATTTTTTCGCGCCATTCCTTCGCTTCGGCGAGCAGGTTCGCAGGGATCTCGCGCATCTCGAATTTCATGCCCTGCGAAGCTTCATCCCAATAGATCGCCTTCATCCGCACCAAGTCGATCACGCCCTCGAACTTCTCCTCTGCGCCGATCGGCAGCTGCAAAGGCACCGGATTGGCCTTGAGCCGGGTCTTCATCTGCGTGTAGACCTTGAGGAAGTCCGCGCCCTGGCGGTCCATCTTGTTGACGAAAGCGAGCCGCGGCACCTTGTACTTGTTGGCCTGGCGCCAGACGGTTTCCGACTGCGGCTGCACCCCGCCGACGGCGCAGTAGACCATGCACGCACCGTCGATCACGCGCATCGAGCGCTCCACTTCGATGGTGAAATCGACGTGGCCCGGCGTGTCGATGATGTTGATGCGGTGCTCCGGAAAGGACAGATCCATGCCCTTCCAGAAACAGGTCGTGGCCGCAGAGGTGATGGTGATGCCGCGTTCCTGCTCCTGCTCCATCCAATCCATGGTCGCGGCGCCGTCATGCACCTCGCCGATCTTGTGGTTCACGCCGGTATAGAACAGGACGCGTTCAGTCGTCGTAGTCTTGCCCGCATCAATGTGCGCACTGATGCCGATATTGCGGTACCGCTCGATTGGGGTTTTGCGTGCCACGGTAAGAACCTTAAAAGCCTTTTACTGCCAACACACGGGTCGCCAGAGAGTCGTCTGGCTGAGCCGGTCCGTTCTGGCAGCGAGTTAAGTCGAAAATTCCGTTTGTCTTCTCTGGGATGGGATTACAGGCGTCTAGAAGCGATAGTGCGCGAACGCCTTGTTCGCTTCCGCCATGCGGTGCACTTCATCGCGCTTTTTCATCGCGCTGCCGCGGCCTTCGGCCGCTTCCATCAGTTCGCTCGCCAAGCGCAGGTCCATCGATTTCTCGCTGCGCTTTTGCGCTGCCTCGCGTAGCCAACGCATGGCCAGCGCCACGCGCCGCACCGGGCGCACTTCCACCGGCACCTGATAGTTGGCACCACCGACGCGGCGGCTCTTCACTTCGACCATGGGCTTAACGTTGGAGACCGCCTGTCCGAACACCTCGATCGGGTCCTTGCCGGACTTGGTTTTGATCGCGGTGAACGCGCGGTAGATAATGCTCTCCGCAACCGACTTCTTGCCGCGCGTCATCAGCACATTGATGAACTTGGCGACGTCCTGATTGCCGAATTTCGGATCCGGAAGAATGTCGCGCTTGGGAACTTCTCTGCGTCGTGGCACTTTATGACCTCAATGTATCGAATGTTCAATTATCAATGACCGATGCGGCAAGCAATTTTCCTGCGTCTGCGGTCCGGTAAAACGCTACGCGTTCGCCACGGCTGCTACGCAGCCTTAGGCTTCTTCGCACCGTATTTGGAACGACTTTGCTTGCGATCCTTCACACCCTGCGTGTCCAGGCTGCCGCGCACCATGTGATAGCGCACGCCGGGCAGGTCTTTTACCCGGCCGCCGCGAAGCAGCACCACCGAGTGCTCCTGCAAGTTGTGACCCTCGCCACCGATGTAGCTGATGACCTCGAAACCGTTGGTGAGGCGCACCTTAGCTACCTTACGCAGCGCCGAATTCGGCTTTTTCGGGGTCGTGGTGTAAACGCGGGTGCACACGCCGCGTTTTTGCGGTGAATTGCCGAGCGCGGGTACCTTGCTCTTGGCCTTGGTGCGCACGCGCGGAGTATGCACTAACTGGTTGATTGTTGGCATTATTTGATGTCCGAAATGAAATCGGGACGACCGTTCCATGCTCGGCCGCCCCGGAAATCGCAAAGAGGCAGGATTATACAAACAAAATCAATGACGAGTCAACAACAGAAGAGCTTTGGCTTCGCGGAGGTAGGTGCGCCGGGCGCCTTGGCCCAGCCGGAGCCCGTGGTCGTCTCGCTGTATCCCGCACGCCACGGCTGCCCCGACGCCCATTCGAAAACCTCACCGGTGAAGCGACTGAACCCGGCGGCCAGGTCTTTTACCCAGCTGCCTTGATCAAGACTCGCGCTACTTGACTCGGGCGCGCCGATTGTGCGAATGTCCGGCGCGTGCATCGGGCACGCTCTTCTGAATACTCTGCTTCCCGAAAGCAACCCCAAAATGATTCAAATCGATACAAGGATTTCCTGTGACCAACGCCCTGTTCAAACCCATTAAGTTGCGTGAACTCAATCTTCCAAACCGCATCATGGTCTCGCCGATGTGCCAGTATTCGGCTACCGACGGCAATGCCGCCGACTGGCACCTGATCCACCTGGGACAGCTCGCCCTGGGCGGCGCCGGGCTGCTGTGCGTCGAGGCAACCGCGGTCGAAGCGGTCGGTCGCATCACGCCCGGCTGCCTCGGGCTGTACTCGGACGACAATGAGGCCGCTTTGTGCCGGCTACTGACCGCTCTGCGGCGCTATTCCAACACACCGCTGGCGATCCAGCTAGGCCATGCCGGGCGCAAGGCCTCGAGCCACACACCCTGGGACGGCGGCAAGCTGATCGCGCCAGAGAGCGGCGGCTGGGAGCCGATCGCGCCCTCGGCGCTACCGTTTTCGCCGTCCGAAGCAGCGCCTAGGGAAATGCATGACGCAGAATTGGCGCGTGTACGCGAGGCTTTCGTGAACGCGGCGCAGCGCGCGGCACGGCTCGGCTTTGACGCGATCGAGCTGCATGCGGCGCACGGTTACCTGCTGCACGAATTTCTGTCGCCGCTGGCCAACCAACGCAGCGACGACTACGGCGGGTCGCTCGAAAACCGCATGCGTTTCCCGCTGGAGGTGTTCGCTGCGGTGCGCAAGATCTGGCCGCAGGCGAAGCCGCTCGGGGTGCGCATTTCGGCCAGCGACTGGATCGAGGGTGGCTGGGACCTGCCGCAATCGATCGAGCTGGCGCGACGACTGAAAACTCTGGGCTGCGACTGGATCGACGCTTCCAGCGGCGGCTTGGCGCCCGGGCAAAAAATCCCCCTCGGACCCGGCTATCAGGTCCCGTTTGCCGAAGCGATCCGCCGGGAAGTCGGCATACCGACAATCGCCGTAGGCCTGATCACCGAGCCGAAGCAGGCCGAAGAAATCGTTGCCGCCGGTCGCGCCGACATGGTCGCGCTCGCTCGCGGCCTGCTCTACGAACCTCACTGGGCTTGGCGCGCCGCAGCCGAACTCGGCGGCGAGGTGCGCGCGCCGAAACAGTACTGGCGCGCGCCGCCGCGAGGTGCCGAAGCGATCTTCCGCGACGCCAAAGTAGGGCTGCGATGATTCGCGCGGCGGACACTGAGGCGAGGGGCAGCCCGCCAATCGGCATAGGGGGCAGTCATTATAGACTGCACCCCTGCCACACCACCCGGCATGCGGGTCCGCACCGGGCGGTTCGAGAAGTTGAGGTCATGAGA
>DATKUQ010000241.1:0-2295 GCA_035530495.1 Burkholderiales bacterium | reverse complement strand
GGCCTTCGCCTCTCCACCAAACTTCTTCGACATGATCAGCGTGATCGCCGCCGTCAGCGTCGTCTTCCCATGGTCCACGTGACCTATCGTCCCTACGTTCACGTGCGGCTTCGTACGCTCAAATTTTGCTTTTGACATGATGAGGTCCTTCGTTATCGATAATCAAACTACCCAATACTCAAAACTTATGGTGGTGCCGTTGGCGCGGATTGAACGCGCGACCTCTCCCTTACCAAGGGAGTGCTCTACCACTGAGCTACAACGGCGTAATCCGATTCGCGGTCGCTGACTCAAAGTCGTTTTTCCCGGTGCCAGCTCCAGTTGGAGCGGGTGAAGGGAATCGAACCCTCGTCGTAAGCTTGGAAGGCTTCTGCTCTACCATTGAGCTACACCCGCGTTTCACGACCGAACCCCATCGCCACCCAGTGCATACTGCCAACCCGCGCCGCAACAAAAGCTTGGTGGAGGAGGTTGGATTCGAACCAACGTAGGCGCAAGGCCAACAGATTTACAGTCTGCCCCCTTTAACCACTCGGGCACCCCTCCAAACGAAACGCGCAATTATGCTCGTTTTCCGACCCTCAGTCAAACGAGACTGCGATGCATTAGCGGGCGCGACGTTGCCGATCGGTTGATGCTAGCATTCTCCCCATGCCGTGGTTCCTCAACAGCAGCCCCCGATACCCCAGGCTAGCCAGGCTGCCGAATACCGCCTCGGCACCGGCCAACGATGCGGTAGCGGCGCCGGAACGTGGCCGTAAGTCCTTACCTGAAAAGACAATTGTGAGGCCCTGTTCATGAAAAAAACTTCCCTCGTATTGGTCCCCGGGCTACTCTGCGACGCGCAGCTTTGGCAGCCTCAAATCGAAAACCTGACCGACATCGCGGACATCTGGATCGCAGACCATACGCGTTCCGACACCATGGCCGGCGTGGCGCGCGACGTACTCGCCGACGCACCGTTCGCAAGCTTCGCACTCGCCGGCCTGTCGATGGGCGGCTATATCGCGCTGGAGATTATGCGCCAGACGCCGCAGCGCGTCACCCGACTTGGGCTGCTCGATACCTCCGCCCGCGCCGAACTGCCCCAGCAGACGCAAAGGCGCATGGACTTGATCGCGCTGGCCGGTCGCGGCGAGTTTCCCGAGGTGACCGAGATCCTGCTGCCGCTGCTCATGCACCCGTCGCGGCTCGAACAAGCCGCGCTGGCCAACGTCGTCAGGTCGATGGCGAACAGCATCGGCGAGGAAGCGTTCGTGCGCCAGCAAAAAGCGATCATGAGCCGGAGCGACAGCCTGGGGCTGTTCCCCGCGATCGACTGCCCGACGCTGGTGTTATGCGGCCGGCAGGATGCGCTCACCCCGCTTGCCGTCCACCAGGAAATCGCGACCGGCATAAAGGGCGCACGGCTCGAAATCATTGAAGACTGCGGCCATCTCTCCACGCTGGAAAGACCGGCCGAAGTGAACGCGGCTCTGCGCCGCTGGCTTGCCGGCTAGAACTGCGCCGCATACTGGGCGGGGTCGATGCGCGCGCCTATGACCAGCGGGCGATCCTGGGCGCGGGGAGCGGCCAGTACGCCTTCGAGCGACTTGACGCTGTCCACATTGACGCCGTCGCAGCCCATGGCCCGGGCCAGCAGGCTCATGTCGCTCGCATCGATCACCGTTCCCCAGCTGGGATAACGGCGCGCCATTTGCTTCAGCTCGATCCGGTTCAAGCTGTTGTCGCAGAACACGACGACGACGGGGTCGATCTTCAGACTGGCGGCGACGCGCAGCTCACCTTGGACCATGGCGAGACCGCCGTCGCCGATGAAGCAGACGACCGGCTTGTCCGGATGCACCAGCTTGGCGGCAATGGCGGCGGGCAGCGAAAACCCCATCGAGGAAAGACCGTTGCTCATCAACAGCGTGCGCGGCGCATAGGTCGTCCAGCCCTGCCCGACCAAGAGCTTGTGCGAGCCTACGTCGGCGGATACTACGGTGTCGCGCGGCATTTGCGCGCGCACCACGTTCATCACATCCGTCGGATTCAGATGCGCGTGCACCCTTCCGGCGTAGTAAAGCGCCTGCAGCTTTCCCAGATGCGCGGCGATCTCGCCCGCGCTCCAGCGCTCGAGGCTGCCGCTTGCCGCGGCAATTGCTTCCAAGTATGTGCGCAATGTCGCCCACGATTTCCAGGTCGGACCGATAGATCTGGTCGGTGTTGGGGACGGTGTCGATATGGATGACCGTAGCGGCGAGCGGCCAGGGCTTGATCAGTTCGACCGCATCGAAGCCGACGGCCAGCAGC
>DATKUQ010000240.1:0-7737 GCA_035530495.1 Burkholderiales bacterium | reverse complement strand
GCAGCTCGTCGCGCGTCCACTTGGCCTTGCCGCGGCCGGAGCGGGCAGTTCTCGACAATTCCAGTACGCGCTTCGCCGCGCTCGCCTGGGCCGATTGCGTGCCTGCGAACTGTGCGAGGTAATCGCGCAACAGCGCGTTGACCGAGGTGCCCTGCTCCAGCGCCCGCCGGCGCGCGCTTTTCAGGATTTCGTCGGGTACGGCGATGGTGAGGTTGGCCATGGTTCGGTCTCCCGGGCTCGTGTTACACGGGTTCAGAGGGATGGAAGCTGGCAGTGGAAGCCGTCCGGGCCGAGGCTGAGAAAGCTTTGCTGCGTCATCGCCATGGGTGGCCTCGGACCAAGAGTTGGCAACCGTCAGGGCTGTCCGTACGCGGCCTCCTTCATGATGCCCGCGAGCATGGCATAGGCGGTGGACCAAGCCGCACGAACCTCTTCGGTGAAGGCGTCCTGCAAGATCAGCGCGAGCATCCACAGCAGCGCCTGGCGCACCGAGTCGTAGTGCTGCACCTGAACCCCGCGACTCACATGTTGCAGGCCGAGCCGCTGGATCAGCGGAACCAGCGTCGGCGTGTGGGAAAGGCCGCCCACGGCGATCGCCAGCACCTGGATGAATTCGCGGCCCTGCTGCTTCATGTCGCCCTTGAACAGAGTGGTCGTCGTCGGTTCGATTTCGAACAGGTGCTTGTAGAAAAGGTCGGCAGCCATCGTGCCGAGGGGCTGGACCATGCGGAAGGTGGATTGCACCAGCTGGATTTGCCGTGGTGTCATGCTCATCGCGCGGGCTCCATTGTGCAGCTTCGGCGGCAGGCGCCCAAGCGTGCTGGCGGCAGAGGATTCCAAGCTTCCATTCTTACTCGCTTGAACTGTATCGCCCGGAGCCGTGATCGGTCAATCGCGCCCTGGCCTCTTTCGCTGCGCTGCGTGCGCCTACCGCGCGCATCCAGCATGCGCAATAATTTCGATGGTAGACCGCTTTTGCTTTCCCGCGCCTATTTCAAGGCCTTGCGCTAGATTTTCTACGGCAGGCGCATATAAAAAGCACGCATCGTGCCTTCAGCGGTTTTCGCTGATTCCATTGGGAAACTTTCGGTGGGGCGAGTCGCCCCGCATTGAAATTTCGTACTTCGGGCGCTAAGGCCGGTGCCGGCACCCGCGTGCACCCTTGCCGCTGGTAGCGTGCAAGCTACCGATTACATGGGGCTTTCGGAGAAATGCCAAGCCAATCTTCGCATGTGGCACGGCCTATGCTCAGGATAGGGTAAGCAAGAGCGAAACGAAATAACCGGAGAAAATCATGAGCACCACCACACTGACAATGAACACCCCCGAATTGGCACTCGCGGCACTGGAAGCCGCCGCCGAAAAGTTCAACACCGCCACTGAGCATCTGACCCTCGCGACGAAGACAGTACTCATGCTCGTCGCCGTACCGCTCCTTGGCCTGGCGTTCGTCCTCGCACTGCCGGTCGTCAGCGTCACGCTGACCGCGTACTACGGCGCGAAATTGATTGCAGCCCGTTGGGCCCGCGTCGCGCGCTACGCGAAGAACGTCGCACTGTTCTTCGCAGCACCGTTCGTCGGGCTGGCCTACATCATCGCCCTCCCGTTCGTCGGCGTCGGCACACTGGTCTACATGGCGGCGAAAGCGGCCAGGAAATAACGCCAAGCCGCATTGACCTCGGCTAAGGATGAAACGGCCCTTCGGGGCCGTTTCCAATTGCCTGCTCAAACCACGTCGCCACAAGCATCTGGATGGATATTGATCTACACGTCAATTGCGGTTAGCATGAGTAGATGGATACATCAACCCCGCTGCGCCCCGCCAAACTGCTGGATCAGATGTCCAAGGCCGCGAAGGGACTATTTTCGACGGACTCGAGCTGGGCGAAAGCCAGCGGCCTGCCCAAGGAAACGCTATCAAGGCTGAGGCGCAATCCTACGTGCGATCTGCAAACACTGGCGGCGCTGGCTCGAACCGCGGGCTACACGCTGGTTGCCGTGCCTGCGACCGCCCAAGGCGGCGAGCACCTGCCAAACGCATTCGGCCGGGAGTATGAGAATGAACTCCTCGATCTTTGTGCCTCGGGCAACGTCGACCCGGATGTTTGGCGAACGCGTGGGCCCAGCTTCTTCATGGGGGGCTTGGCCGTCTTGCTCGCAAGCGCCCGGGGGTTCGACCGGGAGCGCTATCTAAGACTCGCCGAGGCTCTTCATCCGGGAATTTCCACTCCGGAAGTCTTTGCCCTGTGGCTGAAGCGATCGCCGCTGCGCGCGGCACGATTCCTTCCGATGGCAAGAAGGCGCCGCGGATTCGTATGAGGCATCTCGTATGACGCCGAAGATCAAAGCTCAAGATGCATACCTGAAGGCCTTTACCGAGGTCTTGTCGCGCATCCAGCAGGCGCTGAAGGGTTCGGGGTCTGATGCGTTCCCCATACGGTTGGTCGTCGCCGGAGGCGCCGCGCTGCATCTGCTCACGGGAGCGCGTGTGTCGGAGGACGTGGACGCGGTTTTTTCGAAGCGTGTGCTGTTCAGTGAAGAGATCGAAGTTTCCTATCGGGATCCCGACGGCCGCGCGCGCCTTTTGTACCTCGATCGAAATTACAACGACACCCTGGGCCTCTTGCACGAAGATGCGCATAAGGATGCGCAATCCGTCGCGTTTCCGGGCATCGACAAGAAGCTTATCGACGTGAGAGTGCTCTCTCCGATCGACCTGGCGGTTTCGAAGCTGTCCCGGTTTGCGGATCAGGATAGAGAAGACATTCTGCTGCTTGCCAGGGAGGGCCTCATCGACTCGGTCTCGCTGCGCAAACGGGCGGAGCAAGCGCTGGCCGGCTATGTGGGCGACTTGAGCTCCGTGCGCAACTCGATAGCCATCGCGTGCCGACTGATCGACTCAGCGCGACCGCCCGGGTGACGGCGCCGGCGATGCGCCCGTCTTCCACCACCGGCAGCTGGCCTTTGCGCGGGAAATGCGTCAGTCAGTGATAGTCCTCTTCCCTCTGGTGGCGCACCGCCAGGAGCGTGACCGTGTCCCGGTTCTCGATCTCGAACAGCACGACGTAGCCGGAGGAACCGAAGGGAATAATAAGTTCGCGCAGGAACGGCTTGCCGTCGCCACCCAAGGCCTTGCGGCAGGAAAACGGGAATAGTTCGAGCAGTTCGACAGCCTTGGCGAGCGTCGCGCGCGCTGTTTCGGCTGCCGCGTAGTCCTGTTCGAGCAGGAAATCGAACAGGCGCAGCAGGTCCGCCTCCGCTTCAGCGGTGAAGCGGACCTTGAATCGATTCATGGCGCCGCCTCCGTAACGGCATCATGGCATCGACAACGCCACTGTCGGCGTCCGGCGGCAATCGCGGCCGGTCGCATCCCTGCTCATGCCGCCGTGGTGCGACCCTTACGCGCCTTGTCCAAGCGGCGCCCAAGCTTGCCGAGCACCGTTGCCGCCGCGACATATTTGCCCGACTTCCTGGCGGCTGCGCCCGAAGCCAGTCCGCGCTCGACGAACGCCTTCTGGGCATGGCGGAACTCGACATTACGGCGCACCGCGTCCTCGACAAATCCGGACAGGGTTTCGCCGGTCTCGAGCACCGCCTCGGCAGCCTGACGCAGTTCAGGCGAAACGCGCACCGCGGGAATGGCGGCAGTTTTCATGGGAACCTCGTGCATTGCATATGTAATGCAATGATGGATGAAACCTGGACAACTTGCAACACGGTTATGCCCGCGCGGCCGAAGGCGCCTCCTGCTTCGTCAACCGGCTCACTTCGCAGGGCATGGTGGAAACCATGCGGCTCGAAGACCACGAGGCTTTGGTGCACACCGCGGCGGCGTCCAAGCTGGGCCAGATGCTCAACAGGCTGTGCATAGCCGACGGGGGCGAAGTACCTGATCAATCCGAATAAGGGCAAGTAGGTCATATACAAAATATTGTATAATCGGCGTGATCATGAAACCGGTCGAGTTTCGGGGCAAGGCGCTGGACGATCTGCGGAGATTTCCGCAGAGTGCGCGCAGGGCGGCGGGGTATCAGATCGTGAACAAACAAAGATTTCAAAGCGTGTGGGACGCCGTCGAAGACACGCCGCAACAAGCGGCCAGCATGCGCGCGCGCTCCGAACTTGTCATTCAACTGACCGAGCTTATCAAGAAGCGCGGAATGACCCAGGCTGAGGCTGCCAAGCTCTTCGGCGTGACCCAGCCGCGCGTCTCCGATTTGACGCGAGGTAAAGTCGAACTTTTTTCTCTGGATGCCCTAGTCGATATGGCGGCAGTCGCGGGACTGGCCCCCCAGGTAAAAATCAAACGGGCCGCATAAGGCGGAACGCTGACGCCGAACCCCCAGCCGCAGCAACGTGACGCCTGCGCACGCAAAGCGCAAGCTTGACCCTGGACACCCGATGTACAAAATATCCGGAGCGCAGCTCGACATTTCGAATCGGTCGGTGCCTATATACAAGCACGTCGACGTTCTCGTCTGCGGCGGCGGCGTCGCGGGCATCGCAGCCGCAATCGCGGCGGCGCGCGCCGGCGCGAAGACGCTCCTGATCGAGCGCGCCGGCTTCCTCGGCGGCACGGCGACCGGCTCCGCGATGGGCCTGATCGTCGTCCCGGCGAGCGAGCTGACCGGATTCCCGCGCGAATTCTTCTCCCGGCTGACCGAGGAGCAAGGCGCGGGCCTGGGTGAAGTCGTCCCCTGGGACATCGAGGCCTACAAGCTGACTGCGATGGACATGCTGCTCGAGTCCGGCGCGGAGCCGCTGCTGTACACCACGGTTTCCGAACCGCTCGTCAGGGAGCGGCAGATGGAAGGCGTCATTGTCGACAACAAATCCGGACGGCAGGCCATCCTGGCCAAGGTCGTGATCGACACCACCGGCGACGGCGACGTCGCCGCGCGCGCCGGCCTGCCTTTCGTCAAGGGCCGCGAGGAAGACGGGGCCATGCGCCCGGCGACGGTGATGGGACGCATCGGCAACATCGACCTGCATCGGCTGAAAGCGTATATCGACGCCCACCCGGAAGATTTTTCCAGGGACGACGGCCGGCGCGTGGTCGATATCGAAGCGGGCATCGTGCGCATCGACGGCTTCTTTTCGATCGTCGAGAAAGCCAAACAGACGGGACTGCTGGATGCGCAAGCGCCGGTCAATTACCTGCGCTTCAGCGGCGTGAACCGGCGCGAACTCGCCGACCGCGCGCTCCTGATCTGCAACAGCACGCGCATCTATCACGTCGACGGCACCAACGCCGCCGACATCACCCGCGCCGAAATCGAAGGCCGCCGGCAACTGCGCCAGATCGTCAGGGTCTGCCGCGAGCTGCTGCCCGGCTTCGAGCAGAGTTTTCTCATCGACACCTCGGCCTATCTCGGCATTCGTGAAACGCGGCGCATCCAGGGTCGCACCATGCTGACCTATGCGGACATCGCCGAGGGCGAGCGCTTCGCCGACTCGGTCGCGGTCATGACTTCGGTCGACTACGGCACCGCCGAAATTCACGGGCCGGACCACGGGCACGAAGGATCGACCGAGGACGTATGGGCGCGCAAGCTCGCGCTCAAGCTGATGCGTTTCGAATTTCCGCTGGGCTGCATGCTTCCCGTCGGGATGTCGCGCCTGGTCGTCGCCGGCCGCTGTGCCTCGTTCACGCACGACGTCGACAAATTCGCGCGCAACATGGCGCCGATCGGCCTGATGGGACAGGCAGCCGGCGTATTTGCGGCGATCATGGCGCGCGACGCCGATGCCGACTGGAACAAGCTACCGGTCGCGGCGGTTCGCACCCGTCTGCAACAGGATGGCCTCGCGGTGAGCCTGCCTCCTGGGGCACCGCATCGGGCGATCGATAAGATTGCGCAATGATCGTCTAGTGGCTGCCGGCGGCAAGCTGGCCGGGCAGATCCTCGCCTGCAGGCTCCGAAGGGAGCCAGCCGGCGAACCGCCTGGAAGCGCTCAAGCACGAGCGCAAGGGCCAGCACAGCATACGCATCAACGACCAGTGGCGCGTATGTTTCGTCTGGACGAGCGCGGGACCGGAGCAGGTCGAGATCGTCGACTACCATTGACGGAGACTGGTATGAACAAGATGCGTCCTATCCACCCAGGCGAGGTGTTGCGGGAGGAATTCCTGGCGCCGCTCGGGCTTTCCGCTCACGCGCTGTCGCAGGCGCTGCGCATTCCCGCGACCCGCGTGAACGATATCGTACGCGAGCGCCGCAGCGTCACGCCTGACACGGCCTTGCGTCTGGCGCGGCATTTCGGCACGACGGCGCAGTTTTGGATCAACCTGCAGGCCAGCTACGACCTCAAGATCGCCATGCGCGAGGCAGGGGCGCGGATCAATAAGGAAGTCGAGCCGCGTGCTGCGTAGCCAGAATTTCTCGCGCTCAATCCGGCGGGCCCGCTCCCGGCGCTCGTCCACGGCGGCCTGGACACCGGCCCGACCATCATCGAGCGCGGCTTCGGCATGGCCTGGGCGTGGGCGGCTGGTGCTGTGGCCGTTCATGCAAAGGATCGGCCCTGCCGGCGCGCAGAAGCTCAGGGAGCGCGTGGTCGCCGAACTCAAGACGACTTTTGCCAGCCACTACACCAAAGAGATTTCGCTTGCGCAAGCACTCAAGCCGGAAGAGATCGCCGTCTACGGCAAGCGCGCGACAGGGGCGAAGTACCTGATCAATCCGAATAAGGGCAAGTAGGCGCCCGCGGCCACGCCTCCCGCAGGGGCCCTGGCGGGAGCAAAAGTGGTCTGGCCCCTATTTCCCCATTTTTCCGTCAGGCGAGCGGTTTCAGCAGCTTCCTGAGCGCGGCGGCGACTGCCTTCCTGTCCGCGGCCGCGAGCGATCCCGCCTTGCGCAGGATCAGCCGTTCATCGAGCGTGAACAGTTTCATCCGCACCACCGAAGCCGAAGCGAGGCCAGCCGCCTGCAAATCCGAGAGGGCCACGTCCAGCGGCCAGTCCGAATGTGACGCGCTGGTAATCATGGCGAGCACCACGTGTCCGATGGCTGCATTGAATGCCGAGCGATCGGACAGCACCAGCGCAGGCCGCCGCTTGGTTGCGGCGCGGTCGGTGAACGGGAACGGGACCACAACCACGTCGTACGCCTCAAAGGTCACGATAGGCATCCTCGTCCGCGGCCGATGACCATTCGGCCAGCGTTCCCTCGAGGGCGCGCGCGAATTCGTGATCAACCGGGCGCGCCTTGCGTAAGCGTACCTCGTCACCCTGGATATCGAAGGCGATAGCGTCGCCCGCTTCCACATGCAGAATCTTGCGCACCGGCGCCGGAATGGTCGCCTGGTACTTAGTCGTCAATTTGCTGATGCTGGTGGCCATAGCATGGGTCTCGAAACAGAGGTAATGGGTAATACTAGCATTACTCGTGAGCAATGCCAAAACCCTACTTTCAGGACGCACTAGGCGCGCAAGACTACGCACCGAGCGGCAAGGCTACTCCGGCAAGCCAGCGTGCAATCAGGCCGCCAGCCGCGTCTTCCAGCCACCCTTCGCGGCTTCCGCGATGATTTGATCGGGAGCCTGTGTGTCCATGTCGTTGATGCGCTCGATGGTGCTGCGTATGGGCGCGTTTCCGCTGTCGTGTTCGACGTAGATCAGGCGCAGCAGCCGATCGGCGGTCTTCGGCAGCCGGCCCTTGCGCTCCCACAGAGCCACCGCCTGGTCGCTCACGCCCAGGAGTTCTCCAAGGCCACGCTGCGAAAGCCCCATTTCCTTGC
>DATKUQ010000239.1:0-2059 GCA_035530495.1 Burkholderiales bacterium | reverse complement strand
CTTTTAAGGACGCGCGCGGTTGCCGCGGCAGGTTTTTCGCCCGCGCGAGGACCCAGATCGCCGTCATCAGCATCAGTCCGAGCACGATCCCCGGAATCACCCCGGCCATGAACAGTTTGCCGACCGAGGTTTCGGTCGCTGCGCCGTACACCACCATGACGATCGACGGCGGGATCAGGATGCCGAGCGTGCCCGCATTGCACACCACCCCCGCGGCGAACTCTTTCGGATAGCCTGCGCGCACCATGCCCGCAATCACGATCGAGCCGACCGCGACCACGGTCGCCTGGGAGGAACCCGACCCCGCGGCGAACAGCATGCAGGCGAGCACCGAAGCGATCGCCAGCCCGCCGCGCAGATGCCCGACGCAGGCGATGGCGAAGCGGATCATGCGCTTGGCAACGCCGCCGGTGGTCATGAACGCGCCGGCGAGAATGAAGTAGGGAATCGCCAGCAGGGTGAAGTGCTCGGAGGTCTCGAACAGCTTCAGTGCAAGCGAGGGAAGCGAACTCTGGCCGAACGCCATGATGGTCAGCAGCGACGACAGGCCGAGCGCAACCGCCACCGGCATGCCGAGCAGCATGAACGTGAACAACATGATGAACAGCGCCGCGGTGGTCATTGCTGCCCCTGCCGCGGCGGCGAGTCAGCGTCATCGCTGCGCAGCTTGAGCGCCTCTTCAACCTCGTCGCCAAGCAGGTGCACTTCCTTGCCGGCGAGCAGCCGGTAGAGCAGCTGCCCGAAACGAAAGAACAGGAAGGCGTACCCGACGGGCAGCACCAGCCGCGGCACCCACTGCGGGATCGGGATGTCCTCCCCCATGATGCCGATTTCGACCATCTTGGCGACGTAGATCCAGCCGCCGTAGAACACGATGGCGGCGTAGAGCATGCACAGCAACGTGGCGACAATGCTGACTGCGCGCGCCTTCGCCGGCGCCAGGCTCTTCACCAGCGCGTCGACGCCGATGTGGCCGCCAACGCGCACGCCATAGGACATGCCGAGGAAGATCAGCCAGGCAAACAGGTATGTAACCAGCTCCAGCGCCCAGACGAAGCTGTAGTTGAAGATGTAGCGCGCCACCACCTGCGTGAACGTGAGGAGCGTCATGACAGTGAGGAGGGAGGCGATCAGCCCCTCCTCCACCCGGTCTATGGTTCTGGCGATATTCATGGCGCTCCTCCCACGCCATCGGCAACCGTGGCCGGCCGCCTAGTTGTTGGATTTCAGCGCGGCCTGGATAAGATCGTTGCCGATATCGGGCTCGAACTTCTTCCACACCGGCTCCATCGCTTTGCGCCAGGCGGCGACGTCGTCCTTGGACAGCTCCTGTATCTTGGCCTTGCCGGCTTCGGCAATACGCTTGCGATCGCGCTCGTTGAATTCATTCGCGATACCGTTGCCGTAGGCGGTGGCTTCTTCCATCGCCTGCGCGAGGCCCTTGCGTATGTCGGGCGGGAGACCGTTCCACCATTTGGCGTTGGTGATCACCATGTAGTCGATCACGCCGTGGTTGGTTTGGGCGATCGTCTTCTGCACCTCATAATATTTCTGCGAGTAGATGTTCGACCAGGTGTTCTCCTGGCCGTCGACGACACCGGTCTGCAGCGCCTGATAGACCTCGCTAAAAGCCATCTTCTGCGGGTTGGCGCCGATTGCGCGGAACTGCGCTTCGAGCACGTCAGACTGCTGGATGCGGAACTTGAGCCCTTTCGCGTCCTCGGGACGCTTGAGCTGATCCTTGTCGGTCGAGAGTTGCTTCATGCCGTTATGCCAGTAGGCCAAGCCCTTGATACCCTTGCTGAGCATGGAGTCGAGCAGCGCCTTGCCCTGCGGGCTATGCTGGAATTTGTCCACCGCGCCGATGTTGTCGAACAGGAACGGCAGGTCGAATATCTGCAATTTCTTGGTATAGCGATCGAACTTGGACAGCGAGGGCGCGATGAACTGCACGTCGCCGAGCAGCAGCGCCTCCATTTCCTTGGCGTCGCCGAACAGCTGCGAGCTCGGGAACACCTGCACCTCGACCTTGCCCGGCAGCAGCTTCTCCGCCAACTCC
>DATKUQ010000238.1:0-4275 GCA_035530495.1 Burkholderiales bacterium | reverse complement strand
GGCGCGAGCGGTGACGCCCGCCGATTCCATGAACCGGCTTTCCGGTCGCCGCCGTTGGCCGCCACCTCAGGCTTTCGCGTTCGAGTCCTCGGCCCCAGCCAGTCCGCCTGTACATGCTAGTGGAGCAAACCGTTTCGCAATTGAGCTTTATCAAAGGCAGCTAATGCCGCGCAATGTGATTTTGGTCAACATACCGAAGCAGCGCCCGGCCATACTGGGCTCGATCGTTTACGCGGGCAAGCGGCGTCGCACAGAGGGCCAGGGACTGGCGCCGGCAAACATGCTCGTCGAGAGCCAGCGCGCAGTCCGGTACTTTGACTGCAGCAAGCAAGGAGCGGAGCATGGGCACATCATCAAGCGAACCGTCCCCGATCAACATCGAAGAGCGCCAACGCCTGATCGAGGAGGTTGCGTATGCGCGTTTCGCGCGGCGCGGATTTATTCATGGGCGCGACCTGGACGACTGGCTGGCGGCCGAGGCTCATGTCGACAGCATTATTTCCGGGCGGCGCGATAGGGGCTCAAGCGAAGCGCCGGAACCGGAGCTTCAGCAAAGCGGCGGCCGCAGCATCGCCCGCGACGAAAGAATGAAGCGGATTGTCAGGCAGCACCCGCAGCGCGACGAACCAAAAATCTAGCAGCCGTCGCTTACTTGAAAATGCAGTCCTTCGCGTAGTCCGCGGCTTCGTTCGCGGTCCAGTCGCCCTTGGGTTTCGCCTTCATGTTGGCGCACCACTTGTCGCTGCCGACCTTGGGTGCGCACGCCGACAGCGAAAGCAGCATGACGGCGGATACGCCAATAAAAACCAATTTTGCTATTGCATTCACAGGAAACGGCCTCCGTCAGTCTGGTTGAATTGTCCGGCATTATCCCATAGTGCAACTGGCGCCCTGCCCGTCTGTAGACGGCGAACGCCTGGCGACGCACCTGCGACTATCGGCCCGTCCCGTTTGCCGCAATCCTCCAGGATGCGCCTGCAATGACCTATCGCTCAATTTGGCGACTCTTAAAATTGGCGTGATCCTTCCTCCGGCAAAGTCCGGTCGCCTTCACCCAGCGCTTTCTGCATCAGCACCGAGTCCACCCAGCGCCCGAATTTGAATCCGACGCCCGGGAGCAGGCCGGTGCGCACGAAACCGCAGGCAGCATGAAGACCGATGGAACCCGCATTGCCGCTGTCGCCGATCACGGCGACAAGTTGACGGTAGCCGGCGCCCGCGCAGGCTTCGATCAGGGCCTGCAACAGGACCCGCCCTATGCCTCTGCCGATGCAGTCGGGGCGGATGTAAACCGAATCCTCCAGCGTATAGCGGTAGGCCGGGCGCGCGCGGTAGGGCGCGGCGTACGCGTAGCCGGAAAGCTGCCCGCCCACCTCCGCCACCAAATGGGGCAGGCCGCGCGCCAGCACCTCCGCGCGCCGCCGCGCCATTTCATTCACATCGGGCGGCGAAAGCTCGAAACTCGCCAGGCCGTGCAGCACATGGTGGGCGTAAATCGCGGCAATCGCCGGCACGTCCTCGGGTGTACTTGCTCGGACGCCCTGTTTCAATTCGCTCTGCGTAGCTTTCTCGGTATTCATGGCCGGGAAGTTTGACAGGCCGCGCCGCTTGCGTCGAGGTCAGCCGCCCTATTCCGCAATCGGACGATCGGGAGCGCCTGCTTGTATGGTTGAGGGTGTCTTCGACCCGGAGCAAACGGTCGCGCCGGTTCCGGCTGGCGTTTGAGTCCTGATAAGTCAAACCAAGGGTCAAAAAGCGACAGGCTCAATCTTCTTTCACGATCGCTCTGCCGAAGCCCTGGCCTTTTTGTTTGTATTCGGCGCGAGGTGGGCTGAATATATCCAATACGAGCGCGCCATCGCTCCCGGTGCGTATGCCGTGGTTTACGCCACCCGGGGTGTGCCAGAAATCACCGGCGCTTGCTTCCACTTCTTCCCCACCCTGTATGCGCGTGCAGCGCCCTTCGAGCAGCACACCCCATTGCTCTTCGGGGTGACTGTGAATACTGCCCACGGCGTTCGGCTCGACGCGCACAAGCGAGAGCATCACATGCTCGCCCGGAAATATCGATGTGTTGATGCCCTCTCCAAGCTTACGCTCGATTCCGCGTGCGTCCCCATGCAACTGAAACATCCAATCTGCTTTGCTCATATGCCGTCCCCGTGCTCTGGTATTTTCTGTTCACTGTCTGCATCCGGTCGACCAATCAATCGACCAGATGCATGCGGAGGCTGCGTGCAGCAGCGATGGCGACGCAAAATTCATCGGCTCGATCAGCCTCGCTCCATTTGACTTCCATTTCAGGCAGGCTTTGGAAGCACAGCCCATAGGCGCGCAGATTAGACTTCCCACGTCCTTCTGTCCATGCTCGCGGAAACGGCTGCTTCTCGCAGGTTCAGGATTCGGCTGCATCCACAGCAGGAAGCCCGCCGTGCGCCTCCCAGGTTCCACCAGTTTCCATGACGCCGCGCTTGAGTTCCTCCAACGCGGCAGGCACCTCCTCCGGCGCGCCGCGCACGCCCAGTTCGATGTGCCGGCGGCGCCCGTCCTCGGCCACGCTGGGCAGGCTGAACACCTTGAGCCCGCGGTACTTGGCCTCGACCGCTTCCATCAGCGGCGTGAGCGTACTCTCGGCCGATTCGTACACCATGATCGACGCCTCGGTTTCCGGCCGCCGGTGAAACAGGTGGGCGTAGCGGTTGTCGAGCACCCACTCGACCATGGGCCAGGCCATGATGGGAAAGCCCGGCACGAAGTGATGCTCGCCCAGGGAAAAGCCGCGAATGCGGTTGTAGTCGTTGGGAATGGTGGCCGCGCCGCGCGGGAACTCGCCCATTTTGAGGCGGTTCGGCGTGGTGTCGGCACCAAAACGGCCGCGGATTTCGGCTTCGGCCTCCGGATGCAGCACGAGGTCGACGCCGATCGCCGCCGCGGCGCAGGCACGCGTATGGTCGTCGGGGGTCGCGCCTATGCCGCCGAAGCTGAACACGATGTCCGGGCCGGCGAGCGTGCGCTTGAGTGTCGCGGTGATCAGCTCGGGGTCGTCGCCCAGGTATTCGCACCAGGCTAGCGCGAGGCCGCGGCTGCGCAGAATCGCGATCAGCTGCGCCATATGCTTGTCCTGGCGCTTGCCGCGCATGAGCTCATCGCCGATGATAAGGGCGCCGAAAGCCATCTGTTTTCTCCTTCGAAGTTCCTAAACCGGACTAGCCGGAACCAAGCAAAGTGCCTCCGGCGGGGAAAAAGCCCTTATCCCACGAACAAGGGGGGATGCATTCCCCCTTGTTCCCCAAGGGGACTTCCTTCGGGGCGTTGATCCCCCCGCGCACGCGTCCTCGCCATTTATCAAAATCTTTGCCATTTCCGTCAACTCTTGACTGATAAGGGACTATTAGGTCGCAACCGGCTCGTCGCGCAATTGCGCCAGGCGAGCCAGGCAATAGTGGATGAAAGCGAGGCCGCCGTAAACCGGCGCGAAAAATCCGAGCAGAGGAATCATGCCGAACAGCGCCAGCGCCGCGCCGAGCAGGAACAGCTCTCCGCGGTCACTCCGGATGAGCGTTTTCATTTCCCAGGCGGTGGCGTGCTCGGCCAACGCGTCGTAGCGAAACACGCGCTGGTTGAGGTAGGCATAGAGCAGGACGGGCAGCAGCGGCCACAGCGGCGGGAAGAACCACAGCGGCAGCGACAGCAGCGCGAGCAACGCCAGCCAGAAAAGCGCCATCATGCTGTTCCACACGCTGCCGGCAAAGGTCCCACCCTGCCGGCGTTCGAGCTGCGGATAGGTGCGCTCCGACACGTGGCGCACCATCGCCGGCATGGCGAACACGCCGATGATCAGCACCGCCGTGATCAGCACCACGGGAACGAACAGCAGCACGAGCAGGACCCACGCAAGATGCGTCGCGATCAGCGTCAACGGCCAGACGGTGATGGCCCACTCGATGACGGCAGATTGCGCGAACTGCCCTTGCAGCCAGGCCGCCGCCTGCGACCAGAACGCGAACGCCAATCCCAGCCACAGCACCAGCGCAACCGCCACCGGCCACAGCATCAGCAGCAACATGCGCGGATGCAGCAGGCTGAAGAATGCACGCAGCAGCGCTTTGCTGATTTCATTCATGCGCGCATCTCCAATTCAATAAAGCCGACCTTGTCATTCCGAGCAAGGTGGGGGGAAGGGGCCCCACCCCCTTCTTGGCGAGGAATCTGCTTTTGGATCGGAGAACAGCAGATTCCTCGGGCGTTGCCCTCGGAATGACAAGTTTTCTGGAG
>DATKUQ010000237.1:0-9267 GCA_035530495.1 Burkholderiales bacterium | reverse complement strand
GGACTACGCGGCTGCCGACATTCGCGCGCTGCAGTTTATCCTCGACGCGCTGAACAAACACTGATCGTCCGACCCTCGCCTCAAGCCCTGACCCGCGCTCACCGCGCGCGGATCAGCGGAACAGGTAGACAGGACTGGACCAGGCGAGATGGCCGTCTTCCTGGGTGATGCAGACATACAAGGCGTTGTCGCCGCTGGCCTTCAGCCGGATGCGCCGGCTCAGGCGCAGCCGCGTCGCGGGATTTTCGTCCGGCAGACGGAACAGGCGCATGCGCCGGCGGATGCCGCCCCTGGAATCGAACACCAGGTCCTCGCGGCCGATGTCGGCGATGCGCAGCTGCGTTTTCACCAGGCCGGTGTCGATCGAGATCGATCCCGACTGCGCGTCGTCGAGCAGGATGTCGGCGCCGCCGAAGCCGCCGGTGGTGAGCGCCTTCCAGCGTAGCGCATTAGTCCCGACGCGCTCGATCTGCTTGTCCAGATTCCACATGTTGATCGGCCGCACGCGCTCGATGGTGTTTCCCTGCAGCGTGGCCGTGCCGTCCCATATCGACTGGCGCCCGCGTCCGCGGTACTCCGAGCCTTCCCAGATCAGCCGGATGCGCCTGCCCAGGTCGGCGCTTGCATAAGGGCGTACCGTTTCGACCAGATCGAGCCCGTTGCGGATCTCGATGCGCTCGATCGGCGCGGAGGCGACGACGTCGAATGCGAAATCCACCTCGCTGTCGCCGCAGCGCAGGATGTCGCCCATCATGGCCGAGCGCACCGGGCGCGACTGCGCCGAACCCAGATTGGGGTCCTGATCGAACAGCTGCGCCTCGCCGTCGAAACTGACTGCGGTGTCGAGTATGGTGCGGCAGCCGGTGGTGGCGTAATGGTGGCGCCGGCGCAGGGACTCGAACAGGCCGCGCCGCGTCAGCTCCGGCGCGAGCAGGCAGGTCAGGCCGCCGTAGGCGCCGAACAGCGATGCACCCGGATGGCTGGCTCCATGCCGGCCCTTGTGGCCATCGGAATTGGCGACGATGCCGACGCGGTATCCCTGCTGCAGCGCGTCCTCGAGCAGCCACTCGAACGTGCCCCAGTCGGAATGGATCTCGACGCTGCGCTCGATGCGCGCATCGTGGCTCATCGTGATGTCGGCGTAGCGCCCGCCGATATGCGCGAACACCACGCAGTCCTCGTCTTTCAGCGCCCGAAAAAGATCGTCCGCGCTGTTGGCGTCGGTGGCGAGGTCGGAAAGATCTTCGATCAGCGCGTGGTGCGAGCGGTGGATCTGCCGGCCTTCCTGCATGAACAGCACATTGCGGTCGCCCCCGAGCCCGGTGTTGCCGGACCACTCGTAACCCGGAAAAAAGATGAAGCTGCCGTCGCGGTTGAATTGCGCCGAGAGGCGGTTGAGCTCCTGCCAGAACGGCGTGGTGATCTGGAAATCGTTGCCCTGATGGCTCATCGCGTCCAGGAACGCGCAGTCGCGCGCGAACTCGATGAATTCCAGCGCGGGATTGGTGCCGATGGTTTCCTCGGACTGGCCGTGCAGATCGGCCCAATAGGGCAGCAGCGGCGCGGACTCGACGATGCGCAGCGGATTCGAGCGGCACACGATGCGGCCGGCGTCATCGAGCACGTCGATGTGCAGTTCGCCCGGCGCCGCCACCGACAATCCGTCGATGCGGTAGGCGCGCTGGCCGCGGCGCGCATCGATCTGCGCGGGCAGCCCCGTCACCGGCAGGTTCGCCCTGAGCGTGTAGCGGCCTTCTACCTGCGCGGTGGGATTGCCCCACTTGTCCTCGCCCTTGAAGCCGAGCGCGAACGCCTGGCCGACCCGGCGCAGCGTCGGCAGGATGGCTTTGTACAGCACCGGCGGCCCGGCGACGATGGCGATATGGGGCTGCTGCGGCAGTTCGACGTAGTTGTAGGTGGCGCACGCGTCCACCAGGACCTTGAATTCGAAGGTCGATTCCTGGAAGGTCTGCACGCGTATGCCCGGAGAGCCGCCGCGCGTATCGCCCAGCCGCAGCGTGATGGTGTCGCCTTCGCGCAGAAAACCGCGCTGCACGCGGATGAATAAGGTCTTGTCCCAGGGCCGGACGTTGTCCTTCTGGTCGTAGCGCAGCTCGAGCACGGCGCCGTTCGAGGCCTCGGCGCTGACGTAGTTGGGCGCCTTCGGATCGGCGAACTGCGGCTTGCCGGTGTCGGAAGCGAATCGGTGGACGACCTTGAGCGAGCCGGTGTCGTCGATGCCGAAGTACCCCGCCGTGTAGGTCAGCACAAACGAAGCATAGCTGCCGGCTTCGAATTCGCCTGTGGGCGCGATGGTCGCGTGGCCGACGCGGTCGGCGAGGTAGGTCGAGTGGAAGGCGTTGTTGCGCATTGGGCATGCATCCATTGAAGGCGGACGGAAATTCTACAGTGAATTGCACAATCGATTCCGCGCAAGAGCCGGCGGTTTCAGGGTATCCTGCCCATCCTTCCCCGGCCAATCCCCAGCGCGATACCCCTCACATGACAGGTAATCGATGACGAACAGGCAGCAGGGCTTTCCGGCGTCGATCCTGTGGGTGCTGGTCGCGCTCACGCTGGGCTGGGGATTCAACTGGCCGATGATCAAGCTGGCGTTCACCGAGGTGCCGGTGCTGAGTTTTCGCAGCGTGTGCCTGCTCGGCGGGGCAGCCGGCCTGTTCGCCATCGCGGCTTGGTCGCGCCTGCCGCGGCGGGTGCCGCGCGGCCAATGGGGCAGGCTGCTGCTGATGGCCTTTTTCAACATCACGGTGTGGAATCTTTGTGTCGCCTACGGCATCGGCTACATGGCCTCCGGGCGCGCGGCCATTCTCGCCTATACCATGCCGCTGTGGGGCGTGCTGCTCTCGGCCTGGCTGCTGCACGAGCGCATTACGGCACGCCGCGCCCTCGGCGTCGTCCTCGGCATGGGCGCGATACTGCTGTTGCTGTCGAACGAGTTGCGGGCGGTGCAGGCGGCGCCCAAGGGCACGCTGCTGATGCTCGGCGGCGCGCTCAGCTGGGCGATCGGCACGGTGCTGATGAAGCGCTACCCTGTCGCTCTGCCGGTCACTGCGCTCACTGCCTGGCAGCTGCTGCTCGGCGGCATCCCGATCTACGCCGGCGCGCTTGCGTTCGACCTGCACCGCCTGCACCCGCTAACGCTTTGGCCCGCTGTTGCGGTCGCCTACAATGTCGTGATCGCGTTCGTGTTCTGCTATTGGGCCTGGTACAAGGTCGTGACCTCGGTGCCGGTGGGCGTGTCTACATTGTCGACGCTGATGATTCCGGTGGTGGGCGTATTCAGCGGCATGCTGGTGCTGTCCGAAGTTCCGCACTGGCAGGACTTCGCCGCGCTGGGACTGGTACTGCTGGCGCTGGCCACGGTGATGCTGCCGCCGGGTGCGCTGCGTGCGCTGTTGCGCAGGAGGAGCTAGTGTCCCGAGTCGTTAGTTCGTTGAACAATTGCCTGAGGACGAAACAATGGTTGAAGCGGAAAAGCGGCGAAATCGGCGCCAGACAAGGCGCAAAGCGCAGCAAGCTTGGACGCCTTGCGAGCATTTGCAACGCTGTATGGCGTCGATTCTCGACGTCTTTTCTTCAGCGAATTAGCGACTCGGGACACTAGGGCGCTGGCAGGCTGCGCCGGTGCGGGATGTGCTGCGCGTCCCAATGCGCGAGCGCCCACTGCCAGAATTCGGCGAGCGACGCGCGAGCTAGCTGCACGGGCGGTGCCTGGCCGAGAAAATCCATGACTTGCGCTAGCGCCGGTACCGGATCGCACGCATCCACCGGCGGCGCCAGCGTCTGCTTCGACAGTTTCTCCCCGGCGGCATTTACCGCTGCCGGCAGGTGCAGGTAGCGCGGCGTGGGCAGGCCGAGCAGGCGTTGCAGGTAGATTTGCCGCGGCGTCGAATCGAGCAGGTCGGTGCCGCGCACCACGTCGGTAATTCCCTGTTCACCGTCATCGACAACCACCGCGAGCTGGTAGGCATAAGGCCCGTCGGCGCGCTGCAGCACGAAGTCACCGACTTCGGCGGCGAGATCCTGTCGTATCGGTCCCTGCAGCATGTCCTCGAATGCGATTACAGCCTCATCGACGCGCAGGCGCATGGCGCGAGGCGCTTTGCCCGGCGCAAGGCCCATGCGGCAGGTGCCTGGGTAGATCCGCGCGCCGTCCGGCCCCAGGCTGGAATCTGCGATTTCACGCCGGGAACAGCCGCAGGCGTAGACCATGCCTTGCGCTTCAAGCTGCGCAAGCGCAGCGCGATAGGCTCCACCGCGCCGGCTTTGGTACAGCGGCGGGCCGTCCCAGCCCATGCCGCAGGCTTCGAGCGTGCGCAGGATCGCGTCGGCAGCGCCGGGCTGCTCGCGCGGCGGATCGAGGTCTTCCATGCGCAGCAGCCACTCGCCGCCGCGGCGCTTCGCCTCGAGGTAGCTGCCTACGGCGGCGACCAGCGAGCCGAAGTGCAGCCCCCCGCTGGGCGAGGGGGCGAAGCGGCCGCGATAGGGTTCCATGGCCCGATTCTATGCAAGATTCGGGCGGTGGTGCGCTGCGTAAGGATTTTTGCCGGTGGCGCCGGGCTTTTCTATGATGCGTCCACGGGCCGGCCATACCGATTTGCAGCCAGGGCCCGTTGCCGCTGCGCGGCTGGCGTGCAATCGCGGCATTTATGGCAGAGCCGGGCCAGCCGGCGCGCGCGCGGCTTTGATACAATTGCCATTGGACAAATCTGTCGGGAGATGCGCATGGCAACGGTGGAACTCAACAAGGACAACTTCGAACAGGTCGTGACCGGCAACGACGTGGTGATCGTCGATTTCTGGGCGCCCTGGTGCGCGCCCTGCCGCGCTTTCGCGCCGACCTTCGAGCAGGCCTCCGAGCAGCACACGGACGTGGTGTTCGCCAAGGTGAACACCGAGGAGGAACAGGAGGTCGCGGGCGCGTTCAACATCCGCTCCATCCCGACGCTGATGGTGTTTCGCGAGAAAGTGATTCTGTATGCGGAGGCGGGCTCGCTGCCGGCGCCGGCGCTGGAGCAGGTGATCACCCAGGCCAAGGGCATCGATATGGCTGCAGTCCATCGCGAGATTGCCGAGCGGGGCGCCGAAAGCTGACACCGTTTCCTTCCCCCAAGAAGGACTTCCATGGCCGCTCCGAGCACCGAATGGCGCGAAACTGTCGCGCCTGATGAATCTGCGCGCTTTGCCCGCTATGCCGAACAATTCGTGGACATGCAAAAGCGCAAGTCGGCCAAGTATGGCAAGGGCCGCGCCTTGCACCGCAAGCAGCTGCTCGGGCTGCATGCCAAATTCGAGGTGCTCGCGGACCTGCCGGCGCATGCGCGCCATGGCCTGTTTGCCCGCACCGGCTCGCACGACGCCTGGGTGCGACTGTCCAACGGCGGCACGGACCGCGCGCGCGACGCGACGCCGGACATCCGCGGTTTCGCGATCAAGGTGCGCGGCGTGCATGGGCCTGGCGCATTGGGCAATACCACGGAGGCGCAGGATTTCCTGCTGATCAACCAGGAGAAATTCGCTTTTCCCAAAAGCGACGAGTTCGTCGGCCTGGTGATGGCGGCATCCAGAGGCAACGGTACGCTGCTCAAGTATCTGGTCGGGCGCTACGGTCTGCTTGGCGCGCTGAAGTTCATGGCGAAGTTCGCCGCGACCATGGGAAGGAAATTCAGCGGTTTCGCCACCGAGCGCATGTACTCCGCCACGCCGATCGCGTGCGGTCCCTATGCCGCGCGGGTTCGCCTGCTGCCCGGCAGAGATCAGCCGCTCGCGGATGCGTCGAAGGACTGGGCGGCAGATTTCGGCAGGCAACTTGCGGGCGGACCGCTGGTGCACGAATTGCAGCTGCAGTTCTTCGTCGACGAGCGGCGCACGCCGATCGAGGACGCATCGGTCGACTGGGACGAGGATGTGGCGCCGTACCGAACGGTTGCGCGCCTCACCATCCCGCAACAAGCGCTCGACGACGCAGCAGCGACCGCCTTTGCCAAGGAAGTCGAGCAAGCGGTGTTCGATCCCTGGGATGCGCTCGCCGAGCACCGTCCGCTGGGCGACGTGATGCGTGCGCGTAAGGCCGTTTATTTCGCCAGCGAGAGAACGCGCGGGGCACTCTAGACGTGGGCTCGGCACTTTGAGGATACTGCTGCGCATTGCTGTCGCAGTGGCCGCGCTTATCGCGCTGACCATCGTCATCGGAGCACCAATGGGACTTTTCAGTGGGACGCGGCCGGACAACCTCGGGGTTCACGACGGGCGCCTGGCGCCGCCCAAGCGCACGCCAAACAATGTCAGCAGCCAGACCAATAAGAACACCGACCCGCAGCATTATATCGAGCCCCTGCACTACACCGGTGATGCGCGGCAGGCGTGGGCGGCGTTGCGGCGGGTCGTCGACGCCATGCCGCGCGTCAAGATCGTGAAATCGGAGCCGAACTATCTCTACGCCGAATTCACCAGCAAGCTGATGGGTTTCGTCGACGACACCGAGTTCTACCTGGACGAGAAGGCCGGCGTGATACAAGTGCGTTCAGCCTCGCGCCTCGGAAGGGGGGATTACGGGGTCAACCGCGCGCGCATCGAATACATTCGCGCGAAGCTGACGCGGGAAAAGCCCTAGCTCAGTAGCGCAGTAGCAACGCGCGCGTTTCCTGATTTTCCAGGCGCTTGAGGAACCAGCGCAGCGCCTTGCCTTTCTCGTGCGAGCGCCAGGCGTAGTAGAGGTTGCCTGCGGGCTTGATTTCCTCAACTTCCTTCGCCACCAGGCGTTTGGCCTTGATCAGCGGCGCAGCCGCATGCGCCGGCAGATAGCCGCAGCCCAGACCGGCGAGATGTGCCGCCACCTTGGATTCCAGGTCGGGAACCGTAAGCACGTCCTGGCCGGTCAACAGGCCGACGGAGCGCGGCGCCAGACTGCGCGAACTGTCGCCGATGGCGACCGCGCGGTGGGCGAGAATCTGCTCGTGCGTGAGCGGCTCGGGCAGTGCGGCGAGGGGGTGGGTGGGCGCGATGGCGAACACAAAGTCCTTGTAACCGAGCATGCGGATGGCGTAGCCGCCGCCAGGGGGCGCTTCGCCCGAAACGCCCAGAGCCAGTTCCGCACGGCCGGCCACCAGTGCATCCCAGGTGCCGCCAAGCACCTCCTGCGCGAGGCGTATGCGCGTACCCGATTCCTCGGCGTAGAACTCCTTGATCAGCGCGAACAGCTGCGGCGCCGGGATCATGATGTCGAGCGCGATGCGCAACTCCGTTTCCCAGCCGGTGGCGACGCGCTTGACGCGGCATTCGAGTTCGCCGGCGGCGCGCAGCAGCCGTCGGCCTTCCTGCAGCAATTCCCGTCCCGCCGGCGTCAGCCGTGCGCGGTGGCCGCTGCGGTCGAACAGGGAAACGTCCAGATCCTGTTCCAGCTTCTGCACCGTGTAGGTGAGCGCGGAGGGTACGCGGTGCAGTTCGGACGCCGCCGCGGCAAAGCTGCCGAGCCGCTCGATCGCATCGATTACCAGCAGCGCGTCCAGGCTCAGTTTCATCTTCCGGATTGACGTTCAATAAAATTGATCGATTGAGTGAAAAGTATCCGCTTTTATTCCAATCACAACAAGCCTACCATGCGCGTTTTTGGTTCAAAGTATCAGAATTAATCAATAGGGAGCTGCCATGCTGCAGGTTCGCAAGAGCAACGAGCGCGGCTACGCCGACCACGGCTGGCTGAAGTCTTTCCATACTTTCTCCTTTGCCGACTATCACGATCCCGAGCACATGGGCTTCGGCAGCCTGCGCGTGATCAACGAAGACCGCATTCTCCCGGGCAGCGGTTTCGGCACCCACGGCCACCGCGACATGGAAATCATCAGCTACGTGCTCGAAGGCGCGCTGGCGCACGAAGACAACATGGGCAACGGCTCCAGCATCGTCCCCGGGGACGTGCAGCGCATGAGCGCGGGCAAGGGCGTGCTCCATTCCGAGTACAACCACTCGAAGGGCGGTGTGACGCACTTCCTGCAGATATGGATCGAACCCGATGTCACCGGCATCCGGCCGAGCTACGAGCAGAAGCATTTCGATGCCGCGTCCAAGCGCGGGCGTTTGCGCCTGATCGCCTCGAGCGATGCGCGCGAGGGTTCGGTGCTGATCCACCAGGATGCGTCCGTGTACGCGGCGCTGCTCGACGGTGCCGAGCGCATCAGCTACGCGCCGGCGCCCGCGCGCAAGGCGTATGTGCATGTCGCTCGCGGCAAGTTGACAGCGAACGGCCAGCCGCTGCAAGCGGGCGACGCGCTCAAGGCGAGCGGCGTGGATGAGATCGTGCTGGAAAAGGGCGAGCAGGCGGAAGTGATCCTGTTCGATTTGGCTTGATTGACGATCCTTTAGAGGAAGAGGCGCATGAACGCCAAGCTGCGCGGGAACGCGTCGATCATGGGCGGCATGCCGGCTCTGTCTGCATTCGGCTTCCGCCGCCTTAGCGTCGACGCCGAAATCGGCACATAAGCGAGCGCACGAGATGGGTATGCTGGTGAGGGGCCTATGGCAGGACCGCGCCTACGCGACCCCGGGGGGCGAGTTCATGCGAGACGATTCGGTGTTTCGCAACAGCGTCACGGCCGACGGCGCATCGGGATTTCGCGCCGAAGCGCAGCGCTACCACCTGTACGCTTCGCTCGCCTGCCCATGGGCGCACCGAGCGCTCATCGCGCGCAAGCTAAAAGGGCTGGAGGATGCGATCACGGTGTCCATCGTCGACCCCTTTATGGGGCCCGACGGATGGGGCTTCGGCGGTCACCGAGATCGCATCAGCGACAGTGTCAACGGAGCCGCTTACCTGCGCGATGTCTACCTCAAGGCGAAACCCGATTACAGCGGGCGCGTGACCGTGCCCGTGCTTTGGGACAAGAAGAAGCGGACGATCGTCAACAATGAGTCCGCAGAGATCATGCGCATGTTCAACTCGGAGTTCGACGCGTACGCCTCACGCGAGCCGCACGATCTGTACCCGCAGGCGCTGCGACCGCAGATCGAGCGCTGGAACGCGATCATCTACCGCACGGTGAACAACGGGGTCTACCGCGCGGGGTTTGCCACTACGCAGGACAAATACGAAACGGCTGTGCGTGAGTTGTTTGCGACCCTGGATGTGCTCGAACGGCATCTTGGCGAAAACCGCTATCTGTGCGGCGGTGTTGTCACCGAAGCGGACTGGCGACTTTTCACGACGCTGGTGCGCTTTGACGCCGTGTACTACGGGCATTTCAAGTGTAA
>DATKUQ010000236.1:0-6409 GCA_035530495.1 Burkholderiales bacterium | reverse complement strand
ACGCGCTGTCGTCCGCACCGCACTTCGAGGCCGTGGCGGAGAGCCAATTCGGTGCAAATTCGGGCACCGCTAGAATATTTCTGCGCGTTTCCGCCCGCGTCTGCATATCGATGCGGATGCCGCCCATGCCCTTTGGTCTATAGACAAGGGTAAGGCATTGTCCAAGGCTGCGTATCCGTAGGCGCCCGTGAAACTCAAACGGGGACCAAAACCCGACGCTGACGATTGCTGCGCTTGACTCTGTGAGCCGTAAGAAACCACCCCGTCTAGGGGCAAATATTACAGATCTTGTGCGGTATTCCCGATTTCAGAGCATGTTTCAATCTCGTGACGAAAAACCTTGTTGCAATAGTGGAAAAGGAGCGCGTTTAATTTGGTCTGTCGGTACACCTAATTGGCGAATTGCATTTTATCGATGGATAGGCACCTTTCCCCAAGATCACGATGATTCGCGATGCGATATTGTTGGAAGCCTATGTTGCCGATCTGATCTACTCGATCCCGGACGCCAGCTTCATGGTCGACCCTTCCGGACGCATTGTGGTGACAAACCCCATGGCTCAGAAGATGCTCGGGTACGAGAGTCAAGAGCTGCGAGGAAAGCCTATCGACGTCCTCATCCCGGATCGGTTTCGGGCGGTTCATGACGGTCATTGTGCAAGTTATTTTTCACAACCTCGACCCCGCGAGATGGGTGTAGGACTGCGTCTCTACGCGCTACGCAAGGATGGCGTCGAGTTACCGGTGGAAATTAGCCTCAGTCCGATTGCAACTGAATCGGGTACCTTTGTCATGGGGGCCATTCGCGACGTTACGCAGAGTGAAGAGCGCTATCGCACGATTTTTGAGCAGATAGCGGTCGGCGTGGTCCATAGTAACTTGGATGGCCGACTTCTCGACGTGAATCCAAGATTCTGCGAAATATCAGGCTACAAACGCGATGAGGCGCTCGCAATAGATTTCCGTGCATTAATGCACCCAGAAGACATTGAACAATTCATTCAAGCGAGGCAGAACCTGGTTGCCGGAGGGACTTCAGCGTACGAAAGGGATGCACGCCTCATGAAGAAAGGCGGAAGCGAAGTCTGGGCCAAGATCACCACTGCCCTTGTTCGCAATGGAGCCGGCAGGCCGGTGCACTTTATTTCATTGATCCATGACATCTCTGATCAAAAGCGCGCTGAACAGATCGACCGGCAACATTTCGCGCGCATCGAACAGGCGATGTATAGCACCATCAATGTGATCGCGACGATTGGCGAGCTACGCGACCCCTACACATACGGTCACGAGTACCGTGTTGGCGAATTCGCCGCCGCGATTGCAACTGAGATGGGAATGACTGCGGCCTATGTCGAGGGTTTGCGAATCGCAGGTTACTTGCACGACGTAGGAAAGATCAGCGTACCAGCCGATATCCTTGCGAAGCCGACGCGCTTGACCCAACCGGAGTTCGACATGATCAAGGCGCACCCCAAGACGAGTCACCAGATCCTGGCGGGGGTGGATTTTCCATGGCCAATCGCGGAAATTGCATTGCAGCACCACGAACGGCTCGATGGGAGCGGCTATCCACAGGGACTAAAGGCTGACGAGATATTGCCGGAGGCGAAGATTTTGTCGGTAGCCGATGTGGTGGAGGCCATGGCTTCGCACCGCCCCTATCGCGCAGGCCTGGGCTTGGATATCGCGCTTGCCGAGATAGAGCAGAACCGCGGCCGTCTTTACGACTCGGAAGTTGTCGGTGCCTGTCTACGACTGTTTCGAGAAGGCGGATACCAGCTACCAGAGCGAAGAATGATCTAAGCATCGATACCTGGCGAATCCGTCTTAGCCGCAATTGCGGAGCGTCCGCTCCGGTGGATGAACTCGGACTGATGGGCTTGGCACAAAGCTGCCGTACACTTGGCCCCGTCAACCCAACCGTAACTTGAGCCTCCACGAGCGCCCACTTTTGCCCCGGTCGAAAGGCCAAGCAGGGCCCGAACTTCATGAGACAGGGTCCCTTGTATGGGACTGCTCTTTGCCGATGGTATGAGCTCGCGATGGAGTCCGTAAGCGGACAAACGCAATGTCCCGCCGCTTTCCGCGGACCGGTTCCAGGAGCGGCATCGGTAAGCGCCCCTGCCAGCCAGGCGCCGACGCACCTTGCCGAGGGCATGGCAATTTCGGTGCATAGCCCACTCGACACGCGACACTCCGTACTGTACTTTCCCGCGTATTCGGATACACGCGCCGACCGCACTCACTGGAGCATGAAATGAACAAGCCGATCTATATCCTCAATGGGCCGAACCTCAACCGCCTCGGCACCCGCGAACCCGAAATCTACGGAAAGACGACCCTGGCCGAGATTGAAACCATGTGCCGCAAGGCTGCCGGCGCACGGCCGATCGAGTTCAGGCAAACCAATGCGGAGCACCAGCTCGTCGACTGGATCCACGAGGCCATCGACGCGGGCGCGGCGATCGTCATCAATCCCGCGGGCCTGAGCTTTCGTTCCATTCCGGTGCTGGATGCCCTGAAGATGTTTCCCGGCCCGATCATCGAGCTGCACATCAGCAACATCCACAGGCGCGAGGAAATCTACCAGCGTTCGCTGATGTCGAGGGCCGCCACGGCGGTCATCATGGGCTTGGGACCCGACGGCTACGCCACGGCAGTTTCGGCGGTGGTGCGGCTCCTGGAAAAGAAAAGCACGTAGCGCGCCAGCGCTGATCGAAATGAGAAATTGCCGGGCCTGGGCTGGACCGCGTACATGAAGATGAACGAGTCTGCGCCCGCCCCTCTGGACCAATCCGTTCTGCCCGCCGGCATACGCTCGCGCTTCGTCGAAAACGTCAACGGCCTCAGAATGCACCTGCTCGAGGCCGGCTTCGAGAGCGGCGGCCGGCCGTGCGTGCTGCTGCTGCACGGCTTCCCTGAACTCGCCTATAGCTGGAGAAAGGTGATGCTGCCGCTGGCGCGGGAAGGGTTCCATGTGATCGCACCGGACCAGAGGGGCTACGGCCGCACCACCGGCTGGGACCCGGACTACGACGGCGACCTCGGATCCTTTCGTCTGTTCAACCTCGTGCGCGATGCGCTCGGCTTGGTGTACGCGCTGGGCTATCGCTCGGTGGCGGCGGTCGTGGGCCACGACTTCGGCTCGCCCGTCGCGGCCTGGTGCGCCCTGCTGCGCCCCGACGTGTTCCGCTCGGTAGTGCTGATGAGCGCCCCGTTCGCCGGTCCGCCGCCGCTGCCTTTCGACACCGCCCGCGACGCGGCGCGCAGGCCCGCCGCGGGCGGCCTCGCCGACCCCGGCATCAACGCGGCGCTGGCGCAACTGCAGCCGCCGCGCAAGCATTACCAGTGGTATTACTCGACGCGCGCGGCCGATGCCGACATGCGCCATTGCGCGCAAGGCGTCCACGCTTTCCTGCGCGCCTACTACCACCACAAGAGCGCGGACTGGAAACAGAACAAACCGCACCCGCTCAAGTCGTGGAGCGCGGCCGAACTTGCCATGCTGCCGACTTACTACGTCATGCACCTCGACCAGAACATGGCACAGACCGTCGCGCCCGAGATGCCTTCAGCGCCCGAGATCGAGGCCTGCGCCTGGCTGCCTGAACACGAACTCGCGGTGTACAGCGCCGAGTACCAGCGCACCGGATTCCAGGGCGGCTTGCAATGGTACCGCTGCGCCACAAACGCAAATTTCGCCGCCGAGCTGCAGATCTTCTCCGGCCGCAGCATCGACGTGCCTGCGTGTTTCATCGCGGGAAAAAGCGACTGGGGCAGCTACCAGAAGCCGGGCGACTTCGAGAAGATGCAGGCCGGCGCCTGCAGCCGGCCGCTCGGCTGCCACCTCGTCGACGGCGCGGGTCACTGGGTACAGCAGGAGCAGCCGCGGGAGGTCAGCAGGCTGCTGCTCGACTTCCTCTCCGCGGCCGGGAAAACCTAGCCCTTGGCCTTCTCCAGCCCGCCGACGTAGAAGCGGTTCCAGGTCGGGCTGATGATGAGCTCGTTGACGCAGGCCCGGGGCGGCAGTTTGGCGAGATACAGAATGGTCTCGCCGAGATCCTCTGCCTGCAGCATTCTTTCGCGGTCTTCCTTTGATGGCGGCACCGGCCTTTTTTCCAGGATCGGCGTCGCCACCTCGCCCGGCAGCACCGAGGTCGCGCGTATCCCGTTAATGCACTCTTCGGCGTTGATCGACTCCGACAGCGCAATCACGGCGCGCTTGGTCGCGTTGTACGCCGGCCCGGTGAGCGTGCTCGCGTAGCGCCCGGCCCAGGAGGAGACGTTGATGATCAAGCCGTCCTTCTGCGCCCGCATCGCCGGCAGCACCGCGTGGCAGCAATAGAACAAGCCGGAGAGATTGATCGCGACGACTTCGTCCCAGCCCTTGACTTCGACGTTGTTCCAGTTGCGCTTGCCCATATTGGTGCCGGCGCTGTTGACGAGGATGTCGATGCGTCCGTGCCGCCCCAGAATGTCCTTGGCCGCTTTTGTCACCGCCTTGGCGTCGGAGACTTCGAGCTGCAGCACTTCCGCGCTGCCCTCGGCCTGCACCTGCTTCAGCGCCGACGCATTGGTCGCCGCGGTCCGCCCGGAAATCACCACCCGCGCGCCGGCTCGCGCCAACTCCATCGCGCCTGCGAGCCCGATGCCGCTGCCGCCGCCGGTGATCCATGCCACTTTGCCTTTCAGGCTCATGCTGCCTCCGCTGAAAATTGCAGAAAACCATTCAAAACTTGTCATTCCGAGGCAGACGGCCGGGGAATCTGCTTGTTGCGCTCGTTGAAAAGCAGATGCCTCACTTCATTCGGAATGACAAATAGAGATCATGTGCGATGCCCAACTACCGCTTCTGATACTGCGCCGCGCCGAACAGCATCTCCTTCGCCTTGTCGTCCATCAACGGCTTGCGCCTATCGGCGAGCACCGCCAAACCGCGCTGCACCGCCGGCCGCGCGGCGATGCCGTCGAACCAGCGCTTCACGCGCGGATAATCGTCCATGTTCACGCCCTGCCTTTCCGGGGCGCGCAGCCAGGGCATGATCGCCATGTCGGCAATGGTGTATTCGCCGCAGGCGATGAACTTGCTCTCGGCCAGGCGCCGGTCGATCACGCCGTAGAGCCGGTTCGCCTCCTTCGAGTAGCGCTCCATGGCGTAGGGAATATTCTCCGGCGCGTAGACGAGGAAGTGGTGCGCCTGACCGAGCATCGGTCCCACGCCGCCCATCTGGAACATCAGCCATTGCAGCGTGGACCAGCGCTCGCGGATGTTCTCGGGCAGGAATTTCCCGGTCTTGGACGCGAGATACAGCAGCATCGCGCCCGACTCGAACATCGAGAACGGCTTGCCCGTTTTTTCGTCACGGGGGCCGTCGGAATCGATCATCGCGGGCATCTTGTTGTTGGGGCTGATCTTGAGGAACTCGGGTTTGAACTGGTCGCCCGCGCCTATGTCGATCGGGTGCACGCGGTAGGGCAGGCCGGTCTCTTCCAGCATGATGTGGATCTTGTGCCCGTTCGGCGTAGGCCAAGTATACAAGTCGATCATGATTTCACTCCTTCTTGTCAGGATGGCGCTTGCGAATGAGGTATTTGTGCGTGCCGTCGAGCACCAGCTCGCCGCGCTGATTATGCACCGTGGCACGCATCACCACCACGCCGGTGGTGCGCTGTGGCAGGAGTTCGGTAATCTCCAGCGCCGAATAGAGCGTGTCGCCCGCGTACACGCCCTTGAGAAAGCGGCTCGATTGCTCGATGAAGCCGATGAGCGCGTCGTCGACCTGGTGCGGCAGCATGCCGGCGCCGGCTGCGGTCTGGATCAGCACCTGGAAGCCGTGCGCGAGCAGGTCGGGCATGCCGCGGGCGCGGCAGAATTCGCGGTCGTAGTGAATCGGATGGTTGTCGCCGCTCGCCGCCTGGAACGCGAGAAAATGCGCATCCGTCATGGTGCGGCTGGGCAGCCGGAAAATTTCGCCGACGCGGAAATCCTCGAACCAGCGCTGTTCGGCCAGCTGGTGCGAACGCGGATCGAATTCAGGCATTTTGCGAATTCAAGAAACCTGTCATTCCGAGGCCCTCTCGACTACGCTCGGGGTAGACTCCGGCCGAGGAATCTGCTTTACCGGAAGCATGAAAAGCAGATTCCTCGCGTTGTTCGGAATGACAGAGTTGCGTTTGTTGCAGATGCCCACGTTGCTGATGTTGCGATTGCCGCTAAACCAGCTTCACCAGCTGCTTGCCGAAATTCTGGCCCTTGAGCAGGCCGATGAACGCCTTGGGCGCATTCTCCAGCCCCTGCGCCACGGTCTCGCGGTATTTCAGCTTGCCCGAGGCGACCCAGTCGGCGAGGTCTTTCTGCGCCGGGGGCCACAGATTCAGACGGTCGCTGACGATGAAACCCTGCACC
>DATKUQ010000235.1:0-7082 GCA_035530495.1 Burkholderiales bacterium | reverse complement strand
CTGCTGCACACCGCGGAAGCGCTGCGCGCCTGCGGCATCACCGACCGCCACCTGCAACAATTGTGCGATCTCGCCCACGCCAGGAAGGCGCAAGGCTGACCCGACCCGGGGCGACGTTTAGCCTGCTCGTTACTCATCTGTCAGTCGCCGTCTGCGCTCGCGGTCTGGCGTGAGTCGCGCTGCTCGAAAACAATCCCTGGTCGAGGAAATATTCCCACAAGTGCGCCCAGGTCTTCCAATCGTGGCCGCCCTGCGTCGCCGCTACACACTCGGCCGGCAAGCGCTGGGCCAACATTTCGCTGGCGGCGGCGAAGCGGTCGGCCGTCCCATATCCGAGGTGGATTGCCGGCAACGCAGGCGTTCCCGAGCAATGCGCCTTGAGCCACGCCAGAAGCGTTTGCTCGTCGTCTTCCGCATTGATCCCACCCGGTTGCCAGGCGTCGAGCCCACCGCGGCGTACCAGCTCGGCAACTGTCCCGCGATTGGCGAGATATGGCGCGAGCAGGATTACGCCGTCGATTTCGTCCGGATGGTCGCGCGCGCAGATCAGCGCGCCCATGCCGCCGAGCGAAATGCCCATCAGCCAGATTTGCCGGTAATGGGCGGCGCGTGCGGGGAGCATGACGTCCTTCGCCAGTCGCTCGCCGATGCTGCGCTCAAGGTAATAGTCCGCGTGGGCATCTACCAGCATTGCGTCGACGGGCAGCCGCCGTTCCCGCAGCGCCCGGACAAACCCATGCTGGAGAAGGTCTTCCGGAGCGTGCATTGCGCCCGGCAACATCACGAGCAGGACGCGATTCGCACCATCTTGCCGCGGCGCGCGATCGTGGATTGTGTTCATCGGCCCGGCCGCCTGATATGTCATGGCCGCCCTAACGTTCCGCTTCGCGCCCGGGCAATCAAGACGGCGGAGACCACAGGACATACGATTGCGCCGATACCCTCGGGCGAGCCCCAACTCTTGGCGCGCAAGCGTCCGCAACGCAGCCCGGATTTCTCCCCGGTCCGCTCGGCAAGGCGTTGGCCACGCACGATGGGCATGGCGCCGCCGCGCGACACCTGGATCTGCTGTGCGCCAAGCCTAAGCTTGCGCCTGGCGACTCTGCCCCCCAGCCTGTCGACGTACCAATTTGCAGCAGCGCGCGGGTCTTTATCGATAGGCCGGGCGTGATCGAAAGCAAGGCTGGCACTGAGCAAGATGGTTCTCTCTTCGCGGGATGTGGGCAAGGCCCGGCGCCGGGATGCCAAGCAAGTGTAGTCCACGGTTGTGGCGCCCGCAATCCGGAGGGCAACTCGGGCAGGACAGGATAGGTGTGCTCGATTAGCAGTAAAACGATACAATCCGAGTAACACCCAACCGGCTTCGACAGCAGACCAACACGCGATTCACCGACCCAATTCATGGTCTCGGTACCTCAACCCGCATTGATTACTCACTTGTTCCAGGCGTCTCTATAAACAACACCATGGCAGATGATCAGAAACCCACTGTCACTAGTACAGCCGATTTACAGCGTGAAGTCGGTGAGATGATGGTCGAGTGTCTAAACCTCGAGATCACCGCGGATCAAATCGCCCCCGACGCCCCGTTGTATGGCGAGGGCCTGGGCCTGGACTCGATTGATGTGCTGGAAGTCGCCTTGGAGGTCTCCAAGCGTTATGGTCTACAACTGCGTAGCGACAGCGAAGACAACAAAACCATTTTCAGCTCGCTACGCGGCCTCTCCGACTATATCGCAGCGCAGAGAACCCGCTAATGACACGCCGCATCGTGCCCTGGCTGGGCATTGCTGCGCTGCTGATCGGCTATCCGCTGCTGGCGCATTACACCAACGAGTCCGCGCACAGCGGCAAGCTGGGCGCGTTGGTGGCCATTGCGCCGGTGGTATTGATTGCGCTGGTGCTGGCCTGGAGGTCACCTCGTCGCTTCATCATGCTGGGTGTCCTGGCGCTGTCATGTATTGCATTGTGGGCCGAATGGCCCGCGCTTGAACAGCATTTTGGGCTGGTTTACTGGCTGCAAAATGTGGCCATGCAGCTGATACTGTTTATGACTTTTGGCCGCACTTTGATCGCCGGACGGCAACCGCTCTGCACCCGCTTCGCCCATACCGTGCATGGACCGATTACGCCGCAGCATGAAACTTACACGCGTCAGGTGACGATCGCCTGGACCCTGTTTTTTGCTGCGATGGCGCTGGTTTCCACCCTGCTCTTTTTCCTGGCACCGTTGGCCACATGGTCGGTTTTTGCGAACTTACTGACGCTGCCTTTGGTCGCACTGATGTTCGTTGGCGAATATTGGGTACGCAGATGGGCGCTTCCCGAGATGCGGCATATGCACATTCTGGACGCAGTGCGGGCGTTCCGGAACACCCCGGCGCGTCCACGCTAGCTGTTACAGCCCTGATCATGCCTTCGCTGCCGCTGGTATCGCACACCTCCCCGGACAGCATCATTGCCTGGCGCGCCGATGGCGCCGTCAGGCTGCGCCAGTTCCTGGCTGAGGTCGGGCAGCTTGTCGCCCTGTTTCCAGCAGGGACTCATCTGCTCAACATGTGCAGCGATCGTTACCGTTTCAGCGTGGGTCTGGCGGCCGCGATAACGGCCGGCAAAGTCAGCCTGCTGCCGTCTACGCCCACGCCGGAGGTCGTGCGCAAGATCAAGGCTTTCGCGCCGGATGTGTTCTGTTTGACTGATAGCGACCTGTGCACGGTGAATCTGCCGCAACTGCGCTACCCGGACATGGCCATTGGCCAAACGGAGGCATTCGCGATTCCGCAGATCGATAGCCGGCAGCGCGTCGCGGTGGTATTTACCTCAGGCTCGACCGGCGACCCGCAGCCGCACCCCAAAAGCTGGGGTGCGCTGGTCAGCTGTGTGCAGGCTGAAGCATCGCATCTGGGGCTGCAGCAGGACGCAGCCTGCAGCATCATTGGCACAGTGCCGCCGCAACACATGTACGGGTTTGAATCCACGGTACTGATGGCATGGCACAGCGCCAATGCACTCAGCCATGCACAGCCGTTTTACCCGGCCGACATTTGCGCAGCGCTGGCAGCTGTGCCCGCGCCACGCGTGTTGGTGTCATCACCCGTGCATCTGCGTGCCTTGCTGGATGCGGGGCTGGCGCTGCCGGAGATCGCACGGGTCGTATGCGCCACGGCGCCGCTGTCGGTTCAACTCGCACGGGAGGTTGAAGCGCGTTGCCATGCGCCGCTGATGGAAATCTATGGCAGCACCGAAACCGGCCAGATTGCTTCCCGCCGCTCCACCCAAACCGCAGAATGGCGGCTGTTTCCCGGCATCAAATTCATCGCGGAGGGTGATTGCGTCCGCGCCAGTGGCGGTCACATCGAGTCGTCGATCACGATGAACGACATCATCGAGCCGGTTACAGACGAGCATTTCTTGCTGCACGGGCGCATCGCCGATCTGGTCAATATCGCGGGCAAAAGGCATTCACTGGACAGCCTCAACCACCTGCTCAATAGCATTCCCGGCGTGGTGGATGGCGCTTTTTACATGCCGGACGAAACCGGGGACGAGCACATTACGCGGCTTGCCGCGTGCGTGGTGGCGCCGGGTATGGATGCGGCGCAACTGCTGGCGGCGCTGCGTGAGCATATCGACCCGGTTTTCCTGCCGCGCCCCCTGCTGTTTGTCGATACACTGCCCCGCAACCGCACTGGAAAATTGCCGCGCGCGGTGCTGCAGGCCCTGTTTCAGAAGCACGCCGCACGGAAGTTCGCATGAATAGCGCCACGCACTGGACTGTTCCGCCAGATCATCCCGTCTTTGCCGGTCACTTTCCCGGCACGCCCATAGTCCCTGGTGCGATGTTGATGGACATCGTGCTACGCGCAATCGCCGCCGCCACCGGAAGCGCACTGGATGCTTGCGCGATCAACTCGGTGAAATTTCTGAGCCCGGCGGGTCCGGGCGAAGAACTGGTGATCCGGCACAGCCTCTCGGCCAGCGGCACGATACGCTTCGATATCGTGGCGGGTATGCGCAAGATTGCCAGCGGCAGTATTGTGCCGGGATCGCCAGTCTGACACCGCGTCCGACAGCCGGCCCAGCCGCCTGGGCGCATACCCCGGAGCGCAGCAACATGTTCATGCTGCGCATCATGACGTGGATTTCACTGCGCCTGGGGCGGCGTGCCGGGCGCGTCGTGCTGCACCTGATTACCGCCTATTTTCTGTTGTTTGTACCGGCCGGCCGTCGTGCTTCAGGCAGTTATCTCAGGCGTGCCTTGGGCCGCCCTCCCCGCTGGCGCGAACTGTATCGTCATTTCTTTACCTTTGCCGCCACCATCCATGACCGCGTCTATCTGATCAACCGCCGCTTCGAACTGTTCGATATTGAAGTGCACGGCGAGGAGACGCTGCTGCGCCTGCTCGCCGGCGGCAAAGGCCTGTTCCTGATGGGATCGCACCTGGGCAGCTTTGAAGTGGTCCGCGCGATCGGCCGCAATCAGGCGGATTTGCGCGTCGCCATGGTCATGCACCAGGATAACGCACGCAAGCTCAACGCCATGCTGGCTGCCATAAATCCCGCAGCGGTGGAGGACATCATCGGCCTGGGGGAGGTCGATTCCATGCTCCAGCTGCGACAGCGCCTGGACCAGGGCGCTGCCGTGGGCATGTTGGCCGATCGCACCCCGGGCGACGACAAGCTGTACCCGGTGCAAATCCTCGGCGCCGGGGCGAATTTGCCCAGCGGCCCGTTCCGCATCGCCGCCTTGCTGCGGCGCCCGGTGATATTCATGACCGGGCTGTATCTGGGCGGCAACCGCTATGCTATCCACTTCGATTCTCTGGCGGATTTTTCTACCGTTGCCCGCAATCAACGCGATGCCGCCCTGGATGCGGCCATCACCCGTTATGCTGCACTGCTGGATCAATACTGCCGCAAGGCGCCATACAACTGGTTTAATTTTTTCGACTTCTGGCAGCCTGCGCCCGCAGCGACACCTCCCGAAACATGATGCCCCGGCCCGCCGTCCCTGCCCTTTCCCTGCGCGGCTTGCGCCATGTGCTTATCGCATCGGCGCTGATGCTGGCACCTGTCATCGCTCACGCCGCCGAGTGGAATATTGACCAACTCATGCGCGGCCTGGCACAGATCCGCTCAGACCATGTCGGCTTTGTCGAGAAAAAATTCATCGCCATGCTCGACAAACCGGTGGAATCCTCGGGAGAGTTGTTCTACACGGCACCCGACCATCTGGAAAAGCGCACGATCAAGCCCAAACCCGAATCCATGATCCTGGACCACGGCACGCTGCTAATCGAGCGCGGCCACCAAAGGCATGAGTTGCGATTGTCGGACTACCCGGAGCTGGCGGCTTTCATCGACAGCATTCGCGGCACCCTTGCCGGCGACCGCCAGGCGCTGGAGCGCAATTACCGCCTGAGCCTGGAGGGCACAGCCGAGCACTGGACGCTGCAACTGTTGCCGCTGGATGAAAAAGTGCAGGCCGTGGTAAAGCGCATCCGGATCACGGGTGTGCGCGACGCAGTGCACAGCATAGAAATCACCCAGGCCGATGGTGACAGCTCGCTCATGCGCATCGAAAAGCTGCCCACACCGTGAAACAAGCCCCGACGCGGCGCGGACGGACAGCGATAGCCCTGTGGCTGGCGTTCGTCCTCGCCTGCGGCCTCATCATCAGCCGCAGCCAGTTCACCACTGATCTATCGGCTTTCTTACCACGCAGCCCGACGCCGGCACAGCAGGTGCTCCTGGAGCAGCTACGCAACGGCCTGGCCTCGCGCCTGATACTGGTGGGCATTGAAGGCGCCGACGCGCCCACCCGCGCCCGGCTTTCCAAACAAATTGCGCAGCGCCTGCGCGCCGATCCTGCTTTTGTCACCGTCAACAATGGCGAGCCCGTCAACGCCGAGCGCGACCGCGCATTTCTGTTCAACCATCGCTACTTGCTGAGCCCCGCAGTGACGCCTGCGCGCTTCAGCGTCGCCGGCCTGCATGCCGCCTTGAGCGACAGCATCGACCTGCTCGCCTCTCCCGCCGGGCTGCTGGTCAAGTCGCTGCTGCCGCGCGACCCGACCGGCGAAATGGTGCGATTACTCGACCGGCTCGACAGTGGCTCCCGGCCGCGGATGATCGATGGCGCGTGGGCATCACGCGATGGGGCGCGCGCCCTGATGCTGATGCAGACGCGCGCTTCGGGCTCCGACATCGACGCCCAGCAACGCGCCATGGCCGCCATCCGACAGGCGTTCGACGCGGCATCCGGCGTAAGCGCTTCCGCCAAGCTGGTGATGACCGGCCCCGGTGTGTTTTCGGTGACCTCACGCGACACGATCAAGAGTCAGGTCACCCGCCTGTCCATGATCAGCGTCGCGCTCATCGCGACGCTGATGTTACTCGTCTATCGATCCTTCACCGCGCTGGCATTGGGTTTCTTGCCCGTTGTCAGCGGCGCCTTGGCAGGCATCGCGGCGGTCAGCCTGGGCTTCGGGGTAGTACATGGCATCACCCTGGGATTCGGCACTGCATTGCTCGGCGAGGCGGTGGACTATTCCATCTACCTGTTCGTGCAATCAGAACAGGGCGGATCGGAGCGGCAGAACTGGATCAAGCGCTTCTGGCCCACCGTCCGTCTCGGTGTGCTGACCTCGATATTCGGTTTTGCTTCTCTGCTGCTGTCCGGCTTTCCCGGTCTGGCGCAACTCGGCCTGTATTCGATCGCCGGCCTGATCGCCGCCGCAACGGTGACCCGCTGGGTCTTGCCGCATCTGCTGCCGACGAACTTTCGCATTCACGATGTCTCGGCCATCGGCCTCGTCCTGTCCCGTCTGGTACGGCGCGCCGCCGCCCTGCGCTGGGCGGCCGCGATCCTGCTGCTGGCGGCCTGTGCCATCCTCGTCCTGCACCGCGCGGATTTGTGGAATGACAAGATATCCTCGTTGAGTCCGGTGTCGAAGGCCGACGTGGCGTTGGATGAGAGTCTGCGCGCCGACCTGGGAGCGCCCGATGTGCGTTATCTGGTGGTGGTATCCGGCGAGAGCCGGGAATCCGTATTGCGGTCTGCCGAACAGGTTTCCGCGATA
>DATKUQ010000234.1:0-2538 GCA_035530495.1 Burkholderiales bacterium | reverse complement strand
GTTTTCGCACCCGTTCCTGCACCGGGTTGGCGAGCACGCCGGTGGGAATGTCGCGGATGTCGTCGTAACCCTGCGCACGCAGGCTGGCCGCCTGGGCGCCGATGCGAGGCAGGCAGTCGACAGGATATTCCGGCGCGTCCGCGTGGCAGTAAGCCTTGAACGGGCATTCGTAAGGGTCGTCGCAGTTATCGGTCATGGGCGGCAGCTTGCCGTCGAGTGTTTTGCGCGCGGCCTTGATCCAGCCGGCCACGTCTTTCTTGACCAGCGGCGCGATGTCGGCGCTGACGTCCTCCTTGGCGAACAGGCTGTTTACCTCGCCGTTCCGCTTGACCTGGTGGTAGCAACCTTTGCCGGGGTAGACGAAGGTATTGTCGATGAATTGGATAGCCACGCTGTCAACCGCGACGCCCGCCTTTTCCAGCACGAAGCGCTGGATCGCCGCATCCAACCGGTGATAGTCCTTGACCGAGGTCGAGGATTTCACCTCAACCAGTTGCCAAGCTTTCTTCTCCGGCAGCAGTAGGTCGGTGCGCACCAGCGTACCGTCGTGCTGAATGGTCGCTTCGAACAGGGGCTTTCGCTGCTTGTCGGCCAAGTGCTGCGCAGTTTGCCGGATTGCCTCGGAGAGATTGCCCTGGCTTTCGATCAGGATGCCGCCCGCGTGCAGCGAGCGGGCGACTTCGCCCACCGTATGGCCGGCTGCCATGATCGCCATCGCGCCGTCGGACGGACTCGCAAGCTCCGGTTGCTTGACCTCGAGGTAAAGCCGCCGCGGGCACTGCAGGAACGAAAGCAGCTTGGATTTGGACAGGTAGTGTTTGGCCATGTCTTGGTCAGCCTTGCGAAAGGGAGCGGTTGTCGAGCGAATTGGTGGCTTCCATGAAACCCATTATCCCCTTAGGTGTGACAGATTGTGTCGCACCTAAACGGGGGCCGGCTTGAAGGTTGTCAGGCCGTAAAGCCGATGGCGCGGGAGGGCCCTTCCTTGGCGGCGCATTCCTGGCGCAACTGCTCGTAGAGTTCCCCCGCTGTGGCCGCGGTTCCCCATAGCTCGTGCTGCCGTGCGGCTACTGCAAAGTCTCCGGGCGTCAGGCTATCCAGTTTGCGCACCGCCGCTTCCCAGTCGTGGGTTTCCGCCAGATCGCCCCCAAGCCGTGCCAGTTCCTGGGAGAACATCGCCCAGCGCTGGTCCGGCCGGAGGTAATCGAATTTCAGCTTGAAGGCGAAGCGGCGCAGGCTCGCCTGGTCGAGCTTTTGCATCAGGTTGGTGGTGCAGATGAAAATCCCGTCGAAGGCTTCCATCTGAGTCAGCAATTCATTCACCTGGGTGATCTCCCAGCTGGCCCGGGCGCCGCGCCGGTCGGCGAGAAAGCTGTCGGCTTCGTCGAGCACCAGCACGGCGTCCTGCTGGCGCGCTTCGGCGAACATGGCAGCGATGTTTTTTTCACTCTTGCCGACCCACTTGCTGAGTAGGTCCGACGCGCGCCGCGTCAGCGCCGGCTTTTCGATTTCGTCTGCCATATACCGCGCAAGCTCGCTCTTGCCCGTGCCGGCGGGGCCATAGAAGCAGAAGCTGCCGCGCGGCCGCTGCTTCAGGCCGGCGATCAGCTTGCCGATGTCCGCATCGGTGTTGATGAAGCCGAGGTCGTAGCGCGTGCGCAACAGGGTGCGCCCCGGCGCCCGCTTCTGCTCGAGCAGGGTCGCGCTGCGGTCAAGTGTCTGCTCGACTAGCGCCCGCGCCCTATCTAGGTTCTCGCCGCCGGCGATTCTCGCCACCTTGGCAGCGCGCTCGATCTGCGCCGGCATGGTGTGCTCGCTAGCGGCGATGCGGGCGAGCCAGTCGTCGGTCGGAGCGAACGAATCCAGATGATGCCGGGCGATTTCCAGCCGCACTTTCAGCGGCGGCACCGGGAAACGCACGGAGTAATCGAAGCGGCGCAGGTAAGCCGTGTCGATTTCCGCGTCGTTGGTGATCCAGATTGCCGGCGTCGCATTTCGCTCCAGCGTTCGGTTGATCCACGCCTTGCCCCCTCTGGCCGAATCCGCGTCGCCGCCGAAAAGTGCCCAGAAGCCGCCGCGGCTTTCGAACACATCCTCTATCTCGTCGAACATGAGCAGCGCGTCTTGCCTGCGCGCGAGCAGCTTCTGGCAAAGGTTGTAGGCGCGCAGCCGCTTTTCGCCGCGGATCGGGTCGCCCTCAAGGTCGGCGAAGGGAATTTCGAACAGTTCCACTCCCAGCCCCGCTGCAATGGCTTTGGCCAGCTCGGTCTTGCCGGTGCCCGGCGGCCCGTAAAACAGCACGTTCGCGCCATGCGCCTGACCGTGCAGGGCATTGCGCAGATAATCCTGCAGCGCGTCGATGTCCCTCGCCAGATGCGGGAACGCGCCGAGTTCCAGCGTTGCGCGGCTGGCGGATTTTAGAAGCCGCGCGACCAGATCGGTCTCGGTGGCGTGAGGCAGCATCATCAAACCTTCGAAGCCGCCGCCCAGTTGCACCACATTCTCAAAGTCGCAAACGCTCTTCTCGACGGTAATAAG
>DATKUQ010000233.1:0-4902 GCA_035530495.1 Burkholderiales bacterium | reverse complement strand
CAACAAGAGTCCCGACGAGACCGTGCGCCAGGTGGCCGAATCGGCGTTTCGCGAAGTGGTCGGCGCGAACAAGATGGACTTCGTGCTGTACGAAGGGCGCGAGCAGGTAGCGAACGACGCGCAGAAGATGATACAGAACATCCTCGACCTCTATAAAACCGGCATCGCGATCAGCAACGTGACCATGCAAAACGCTCAGCCACCGGAAGAAGTGCAGGCCTCGTTCGACGATGCGGTAAAAGCCAAGCAGGACCTGGAGCGGCAGAAGAACGAGGGCCAGGCTTATTTCAACGATGTCGTCCCCAGGGCGCAGGGTACGGCCTCGCGCCTGCTGCAGGAAGCGCAAGGCTATCGCCAGAGCGTGCTCGCCAACGCCGAGGGCGAGGCCAGCCGCTTCGATCAGGTGCTGAGGCAATACGAAAAGGCGCCGCAGGTGACGCGTGAGCGCATGTATCTCGATACGGTGCAGCAGGTATTGAGCAGCACCAGCAAGATCCTGCTCGATACCAAGGGCAGCGGCAACCTGTTGTACCTGCCGCTGGACAAGATCATGCAGATGTCGGCCGGCGCGCTGCCCGAGGCGACGATGCAGTCCAAGCAGACCCTGGTCGAGCCGACGCCGAATCCGGACGCGGACGCGCGCGCGCGCGACGCTCTGGGCTCGAGACAAAGGGAGAGCCGGCCATGAACAATCGCCTGGGAATCGCCCTCGCCGGCGTGCTGGCGGTAATCATACTCGCGAGCATGTCGATGTTCACCGTCGACCAGCGCGAGCGCGCGATCGTATTCCAGTTGGGCGAGGTGAAGAAGGTCATCACCACCCCGGGGCTGCATTTCAAGTGGCCTTTCATCCAGAACGTGCGCTTTTTCGACGCGCGCATCCTCACGCTGGATACGCCGGACGCCGAGCGCTATATCACTTCGGAGAAGAAGAACCTCCTGGTGGACTGGTTCGTCAAATGGAAAATCAGCGACCCGCGCCAGTTTTACATCAGCGTCGGCGACGAGGCGCAGGCGGAGACGCGCCTCACGCAGACGGTCAATGCCACGCTGCGCGAGGTGTTCGGCAAGCACACGGTGCAGGAAGTGGTGTCGCAGGATCGCGACGAAATGATGCGCGTCGCGCGCGAGCGCTCCAATGTGGACGCGAAGAAAATAGGGATCGACATCGTCGACGTGCGCCTGAAGCGGGTCGATTTGCCGCGGGAGGTGAGCGAGTCGGTATATAAGCGCATGGAGGCGGAAAGAAAGAGCGTAGCCAACCAGCTGCGTTCCGAAGGCGCGAGCGCGGCGGAGCGCATCCGCGCCGAGGCGGACAAGGAGCGCCAGGTAATCGTCGCCAACGCCTACAATGAAGCGCAGCGCGTCAAAGGCGAGGGCGATGCCAAGGCCTCGGCGGTGTACGCGAAGGCCTACAGCCAGAATCCGGAGTTTTACGCCTTCTACCGCAGCCTCGAAGCCTACCGCTCGAGCTTCAAGAAGCGCAGCGACGTGCTGGTGCTGGAGCCAAGCTCGGATTTCTTCAAGTACTTGAAAGGCCCCGGCAAAGGCAGCAAGTAGCACTTACTGGAGAGCCCGGGGATGCCTAGCATTTTCCTCATGGCGTTTGCGCTGATGCTGGTCATCGAGGGTATCCTGCCGTTTCTGTTCCCGGCGCAGTGGCGCGAAACGTTTCGCCGCATCACCCAGTTCAGCGACGGGCAAATCCGCTTTTTCGGCCTGACGTCGATGCTCGCGGGTTTGTTGCTGTTTTTATTGGTGAAGTGAGGCGCAAACGGTGAGGAACGAGGGCATGGCCGGGATTTGTGCGCTCGCCGCTTTTTTGCCGCGGCGTGCGAGTTCGCATGCGTAACTGGGTCCTGCCGGAGTACATCGAGGACATCCTGCCGCCGGACGCGCGCAGGATCGAATCCCTGCGCGCGCAGCTGCTGGAATTGTTCCGCGTCCATGGCTACGAGCTGGTGATGCCGCCGCTGCTCGAGTACCTCGAATCGCTTCTGACCGGCACCGGCCACGACATGGACCTGCGCACGTTCAAGCTGGTGGACCAGCTGTCCGGACGCACCATGGGTGTGCGCGCCGACATCACGCCGCAAGTGGCGCGCATCGACGCGCATCTGCTCAATCGGGAGGGCGTGACCCGCCTGTGCTACTGCGGTTCGGTGCTGCATACCTTGCCCGCCGGGCTCACCTCCACGCGCGAGCCGCTGCAGATCGGCGCCGAAATCTACGGTCACGCCGGCATCGAGAGCGACCTCGAAATACAGCGGCTGCTGGGGCGGGCGCTGCAACTGTGCCGTCTTCCCGGCGTGCGCCTGGACATCGGCCATGTGGCGGTGTTCCGCGAGCTGGTGCAGCGCGGCGATGTCGGTCCAGGATTGGAAGCCGATCTGTTCGCGGCCTTGCAGGCCAAGGATGCTTCGGCATTGCGCGGTCTGACCAAACGCCTGGCCAAGGCGATACGCAACGCCATCCTGCTGCTGCCGGAGTTGTACGGCGGGCGCGAAGTGATCGCGCGCGCGCGGCGCGAACTGCCGAAATTCCCCGGGATCACGCGCGCGCTTGCCGATCTGCAGGTCCTGACCGCAAAGCAGGAAATACCCGTGAGCATCGATCTGGCCGATTTGCGCGGCTATCATTATCACAGCGGCGTCGCTTTCGCGGCGTATTGCGCCCGCTTGCCCAATGCGATTGCGCTCGGCGGGCGCTATGATGGCGTGGGCCGGGCTTTCGGGCGGGCCCGGCCGGCGACCGGTTTCACCCTGTATCTGCTCGATCTGGCGCGCCTTGCGCCGGCCGCGCCGGTGCCGGGCTGCATCCGCGCGCCGCGCACGGGCGACCCGGCGCTGGAGGCGGCGATGGCAAATCTGCGCGCAGCGGGCGAGGTGGTGATTCAGGATCTGCCGGGTCACGAGGACGAAGCGGACGAGGGGCGCTGCGCGCGCGAACTGGTCAAGCAGAAAGGCAAATGGCAGGTCAGAAAGACATGAGTTCGCGCTTGGACGCGCCGGCCTGTTGCCCGGCATCCCTATTTCTTTTTTTCTTGGATCGAGCATGGCAAAGAACGTAGTGGTGATCGGCACCCAGTGGGGTGACGAGGGCAAGGGCAAGGTCGTCGATTGGCTCACCGACCATGCGGATGGCGTGGTGCGCTTCCAGGGCGGCCACAACGCCGGTCATACGCTGGTCATCAACGGCAGGAAGACCATCCTGCGGCTGATTCCATCGGGCATTCTGCGCGAAGGCGTCGCCTGCTATATCGGCAACGGCGTGGTGCTGTCTCCTTCGGCGCTGCTGCAGGAAATAGACGAGCTGGAATCGGCCGGGGTTGCGGTCGCCAGCCGGCTGCGCATTTCGGGCGCCTGCCCCCTGATCCTGCCCTATCACGTGGCGATGGACCAGGCGCGCGAAGCGGCCAAGGGCGCCGACAAAATCGGCACCACGGGACGCGGCATCGGCCCGGCCTATGAGGACAAGGTGGCGCGGCGCGCGATCCGCCTGCAGGACCTGTTCAACCCGCAGCGCTTCGCCGAAAAGCTGCGCGAGGTGCTCGACTTCCACAACTTCGTGCTGGAGCATTATCTCAAGGCGAAGCCCGTCGATTTTCAGCGGACGCACGACGAAACGCTGGCATTCGCGCCGCGTCTCGCGCCGATGGTGGCCGACGTGTCCTCGGAGCTGTACCGCGCGGCGGCCGCGGGGAAGCACCTGCTGTTCGAGGGCGCGCAGGGTTCGCTGCTGGACGTCGACCACGGCACCTATCCGTTCGTGACCTCGAGCAGTTGCGTGGCCGGCGCGGCGGCGGGGGGTACGGGGGTGGGCCCGCAGATGCTGCACTATGTGCTCGGCATCGCCAAGGCCTATTCGACCAGAGTGGGCAGCGGACCGTTTCCGACCGAACTCGAGGACGCGGTGGGCGAGCAATTGCGCAAGAACGGCAATGAGTTCGGCTCGGTCACGGGGCGGCCGCGCCGCTGCGGCTGGTTCGATGCGGCGGTGCTCAAGCGCTCGATCCAGATCAATGGCGTGTCCGGCCTGTGCATCACCAAGCTCGACGTGCTCGACGGCCTGGAGAAGATCAAGATGGGCGTCGGTTACCGCGTCGGCGGCGCGACCGTGGATATTTTTCCGGCGGGCGCGGATGCTTCCAGGGATTGCGTGCCGATCTACGAGGAAATGCCCGGATGGTCCGGGAGCACGGTGGGGGTGAAGGAACTCGATGCGCTGCCGGCGAATGCGCGCGCCTACCTGTCCCGGCTCGAGCAGATCTGCGGCGTGCCGGTGGACATGATTTCCACCGGAGCGGACCGCAAAGAGACGATCGTCATCAGGCATCCGTTCAAGTAGTTGCCCGCGTGCGCGGGACGCAGGGAGCATGCTGCCGCTGAGTCAATTGCCGCAAAGGGAGGGCGCGGACCGAAATCCGATCCGTCTGCTCGAGGGCGTGCGCGTGCTCGACGTCACCACTTCCATCGCCGGCCCTTATGCGACGCTGCTGCTCGCCGACTTCGGCGCCAGCGTCATCAAGGTAGAGCGGCGCGAGGGCGACGATACCCGCTACTGGGGGCCGCCGTTCCTGGCGCAGCAGTCGCTGTGGTTTCTCGCGGTAAACCGCAACAAGCGCAGCCTCACCCTCGATTTCAGCACGCCGCGCGGGCGTGAACTGCTGCATGCGCTGGTGGCGCAGCATGACGTGGTCGTGACCAATCAAGTCGCGCGCAGCCAGCGCAAATTGGGGATCGACTACGCCACGCTGTCCGCGCTCAGCCCCGGCCTGGTGCATGTATCGATCACCGGCTTCGGCGTGCAGGGCGCGCGCAGCGAACTCCCCAGCTACGACCTCATCGCCGAAGGCTACAGCGGGGTCATGGACCTGACGGGCGAGGCCGGGGCGCCGCCGCA
>DATKUQ010000232.1:0-15003 GCA_035530495.1 Burkholderiales bacterium | reverse complement strand
CGAGCAGCCCAACTCCGCCAGCCAGTGTTCGACGATGCCGAGGTAGTCATCCTGGTCGAACGGATAGAATGACACCCACAGGCCGAAGCGCTCAGACAGGGATATCTTCTCTTCCGAGGTCTCGCCCGGGTGAATCTCCTCGCCCACATGCTTGTACTCGAGGTTTTCCTGCATGTACTCCGGCATCAGGTGGCGCCGGTTGGAAGTGGCGTAGATCAGGACGTTTTCGGAAGTCGCCGAGATCGAGCCGTCGAGCACCACCTTGAGCGCCTTGTAGCCGGCCTCGGCCGCCTCGAACGACAGGTCGTCGCAGAAAATGATGAAACGCTCGCTGCGCACCGAGATCTGATCGACGATGTCGGGCAGGTCGATAAGATCGTGCTTGTCCACTTCGATCAGGCGCAGGCCCTGGCGGTGGAACTTGTTGAGTACCGCCTTGACCAGAGAAGACTTGCCTGTTCCGCGCGCCCCGGTCAGGAGCACGTTGTTCGCCGCAAATCCGGTCACGAACTGGCGCGTGTTCTGCTCGATCAGCCGCTTTTGCCTGTCGACACCACGCAAATCGGACAAGCGGATCTTGTGCGGATGGGCTACCGGCTGCAGATGGCCCTGCCCGCCCGCCTTGCGCCAGCGATAGGCGATACTCGCGTTCCAGTCCACCGGCGGCTGCACCGCAGGCAACAGCACTTCGAGGCGTGCGACCAGCGCTTCGGCCCGTTCCAGAAATTTGGACAATTCGCTCATTTGATTCAGATGTGGATTAGCTGCGGTAGTCCGCGTTAATGGATACGTAGTCATGCGACAAATCGCAGGTCCACACCGTGGTCCGGGCCGAACCGCGGCCCAGGTCCACACGCACCGTGATTTCGCTTTGCTTCATCACGCGCTGGCCGTCCTCTTCGCGGTAAGCCGGGTCCAGGCCTCCGTCCTTGGCCACCGAAACATCGCCCAGATGCAGGCGCACCCGATTGACATCGAGATCGGAAATGCCGGCGTAGCCGATCGCGCAAAGCAGCCGCCCCAGATTGGGGTCGGAGGCAAAGAACGCGGTCTTGACCAGCGGCGAATGCGCGATGGCAAAGGCGACCTTGCTGCATTCGGCTTCGCTCCCGCCGCCCTCCACCTGTACGGTAATGAATTTGGTCGCGCCCTCGCCGTCGCGGATGATCGCCTGCGCCAGCCACACGGCGACTTCCGCCACAGTCCGGGCGAGCGCCGCATAATCCGGGTGGCTCTCGCCGGTGATAGTCTGTGTGCCCGCGGCGCCGGTCGCGATCAGCATGAAGGAATCGTTGGTCGAGGTGTCGCCATCCACCGTGATGCGGTTGAAGGAGCGTGCGGCGGCTGACGCCAGCATTTTCTGCAGCGCCGCTTGGTCGACGGCGGCGTCGGTTGCGACGTAGGCGAGCATGGTCGCCATATCCGGGTGCATCATGCCTGCGCCCTTCGCCATCCCCGTCACGGTCACGGGCTTGCCGCCCAGACTGAGTTGGCGCGAACAGGCCTTGGGCACGGTGTCCGTGGTCATGATCGCCTCGGCGGCGCGCGCCCAGTTGTTCTCGCGGCAATCGGCGAGGGCGCGCGGCAGCGCCGCGACGATGCGCTCCACCGGCAGCGGTTCCATGATCACGCCGGTGGAAAACGGCAGAATCTGCACGCGCTCGCAGCCAAGCAAGCCGGCGAGTTCAGCGCAAGTCCGGCGCGCGCGCTCGAGACCGTCTGCGCCGGTGCCTGCGTTCGCGTTGCCGGTGTTCACCAGCAGCGCGCGCACTTGTTGCCCGATTGCCACATGATCCTTGCACAGGATCACCGGAGCGGCACAGAAGCGGTTCTGCGTGAATACGCCGGCCACTTTCGCGCCGTCGGCAAGCCGCATGACCAGCAGATCCTTGCGCCCGGCCTTGCGCACGCCAGCCTCGGCAACGCCCAGCTCGACGCCTTTCACGCGCAGCAGGTCTTCGGGCTTGGCTGCAAGCAGATTCACGGCCATGACTACCCTCGGCTTAAGTCAACTTCCCGTGGCAGTGCTTGTACTTCTTGCCCGAGCCACAGGGGCAGGGATCGTTGCGGCCGATCTTGCCCATCTCGCGCACGAACGGCCGTTCCTTGGGCTTCTCCTCGGCCACATCGGCGGCGAGCGCCTCGTCGTAGCCGGCGTGCTGGTACTTGACGTTTTCAACCGCCGGAGCCGCTTCGGCCGCCGCTTCGGCCAGCTCGGATTCGGAATTCACCTGTACCGCCGCCAGAGTCTTGGTCACCTCCAGTTTGACGCTTTCGAGCATGCTCGCAAACAACTCGAACGCTTCGCGCTTATACTCCTGCTTCGGATCCACCTGCGCGTAGCCGCGCAGGTGTATACCCTGGCGCAGATGGTCGAGCGCTGCCAGGTGCTCGCGCCAATGCTGGTCCAGGCTGCTGAGCATGACCCAGCGCTCGTATTGGTGCAGGGCTTCGTCCGGCGCGAGCGAGAATTTTTCCCGGTACAGGCGGTCGGCTTCGGCCACTGCCCTTTCGAGCAGCGCCTCATCGTCCAGGTTGGCGTCCGCTTCCAGCCAGGAGCCCACCGGAATTTCGAACTGCAGTTCCGAGGCGAAGGCCTTTTCCAGGCCGGGCACGTCCCATTGTTCCTCCACGCTCTCCGGCGGGATGTGGGCGCGGAAAATGTCGCTCACCACGCCCTGGCGCAGCGAGGTGATGGTTGCGCTGACGTCGCCGCTCTCGAGCAACTCGTTGCGCTGTTCGTAGATGACTTTGCGCTGATCGTTGGCTACGTCGTCATATTCCAGCAACTGCTTCCTGATGTCGAAGTTGTGCCCCTCGACCTTGCGCTGCGCCGATTCGATAGAGCGCGACACCCACGAGCTCTCGATCGCTTCGCCTTCCGGCATTTTCAGCCGCTGCATGATCGCCTTCACGCGGTCGCCGGCGAAAATGCGCAGCAGCGGATCCTCCAGCGACAGGTAGAAACGCGAGGAACCGGGATCGCCCTGGCGCCCGGAGCGGCCGCGCAGCTGGTTGTCGATGCGGCGCGATTCGTGGCGCTCGGTGCCGATGATGTGCAGGCCGCCGGCGGCGATGACCTTGGCGTGCAGCTGTTGCCATTCCTCCCGCAGCGCTAGCGCGCGGCGTTCTTTCTCCGCATCGTCCACCTCTGGGTCAGCGCGCAGCATGTCGATGGCGCGCTCGACATTGCCGCCGAGCACGATGTCGGTACCGCGGCCGGCCATGTTGGTGGCGATGGTGACCATCTTCGGCTGGCCCGCCTGCACCACGATTTCGGCCTCGCGCGCATGCTGCTTGGCGTTGAGCACCTGGTGCGGCAGCTTTTGCTTGTCCAGCATGCTCGAGAGCAGCTCGGAATTCTCGATCGAAGTGGTGCCCACCAGCACCGGCTGATCCTTGTCGTAGCAGTCCTTGATCGCCGCGGCGATGGCCTCGTTTTTCTCCTTGATCGTCTGGTACACGAGGTCCTCGCGGTCGTCGCGGATCATCGGTTTGTGCGTGGGCACGACCAGCGTTTCCAGGCTGTAGATTTCCTGGAATTCGTAGGCCTCGGTGTCGGCCGTACCGGTCATGCCGGCAAGCTTGGTGTACATGCGGAAATAGTTCTGGAACGTGATGGTCGCGAGCGTCTGGTTCTCGTTCTGGATCGAAACGTTCTCCTTCGCCTCCACCGCCTGGTGCAGGCCGTCGGACCAGCGGCGCCCCGACATCAGGCGCCCGGTGAACTCGTCGACGATGATGACCTCGCCGTCCTGCACCACGTAGTGCGTGTCGCGCAGGAACAGGTTGTGCGCGCGCAGCGCCGCATACAAGTGGTGCATCAGGTTGATGAACGTGGGCTCGTACAGGCTGCGCCCCTCGGGCAGCAGGCCGACACGCCCGAGCAATTGTTCCGCGTGCTCGTGACCCGCTTCCGTCAGCAGCACCTGGCGCTGCTTTTCGTCCACGGAAAAGTCGCCCGGGCCGTCTTCCTCGGCCTGGCGCACCAATAGCGGCGCCACCTCGTTCATGCGGTAATACAGATCGGTGTGATCTTCGGCCTGGCCCGAGATAATCAGCGGCGTGCGCGCTTCGTCGATCAGGATCGAGTCGACCTCGTCGACGATAGCGAAATTGAGCTTGCGCTGATAGCGGTCGGCAGTTTGCATCGCCATGTTGTCGCGCAGGTAGTCAAAACCGAACTCGTTATTGGTGCCATAGGTGATGTCGGCGGCGTATGCTTGCTGTTTCACGTCCGCCGCGCTCTGCGACAGATTCACTCCGACCGAAAGTCCGAGGAAACGGTAGAGGCGGCCCATCCATTCGGCATCGCGGCTGGCCAGGTAGTCGTTCACGGTGACGATGTGCACGCCCAGACCCGACAGCGCATTCAGATAGGCCGGCAAGGTCGCCACCAGGGTCTTGCCCTCGCCGGTGCGCATTTCCGCGATCTTGCCGGCATGCAGGATCATGCCGCCGATCAACTGCACGTCGAAATGGCGCATATTGAACACCCGCTTGCCCGCCTCGCGCACCACGGCAAAAGCTTCGGGCAGCAGATCGTCCAGCGTCTCACCCTGGGCCACCCGCTGCTTGAACTCCGTGGTTTTGGCGCGCAGAGCTTCGTCCGACAGCGCGGAAATAGCAGGCTCGAGCTCGTTGATACGCTGTACCGACTTGCTATATCGCTTGATCAGCCGGTCGTTGCGGCTGCCGAAAACGCGGGTAAGGGTGCGGTTGAACATTAATTGTCAGAGGGAATGGTCGCAGAGAGAGGCCGAATTTTACCATGCCCACCCGGCCCTAAACGGCTGGAAGAGCCAAAGCTTAGGGCCATGGCTCAAGCCCGAGGCGCGCGCGTGCGCAGGTCGAATCGCACGGCGCTGAAGCACAAGCGGGGATGCTCTAGGATCGCGCCCCGCGCCGCTACGCCAGGATCAATTTTTTGCGAGGCTGGCGGCCGAAACCCGGAGGAAGCGGGTTGGGTTCTGCGCCACGCCTTTGTAGCGCACTTCGAAATGCAGATGCGGGCCGGTGGAGCGCCCGGTGGATCCGGACAAGCCGATGATCGCACCGCGCCGCACCACGTCGCCGGGCTCGACCATGAGTTTCGACAAATGCGCGTAGCGGGTGGTAAAGCCATTGCCGTGGTCGATGTCTATCATGTTGCCATATTGAGGATGACGCTGCGCGACGACCACCACGCCGCTGGCCGCAGCGTGGACGGGCGTGCGCATGTCGGCCATAAAGTCGGTGCCCTCGTGCATGGCCTTCTGTCCCGTAAACGGGTCGATGCGCCAGCCGAAATTTTTTTCGTTCCAGCCAATGGCAACCGGACTGACCGCCGGCATCAGCATCCTTTTCGCCTTGGCGTCGAACAAACGGTCTTCAAGAAGACCCAAGTAGTCGTTGCGGTTGTCCAGATGTTTGGAAAGCGCATCGAGCCGCCCGCTAAGCTCGTTCATGGACAGGTCTTGCGCCGGGATGCCAGTGGGTAGCGCGCCACCGAGAGCGGGCAGTTCGCTCATGCGGAATTCCTGCGGCTTGATGCCCGCAAGCGCCGACAGGCGCTCCCCCAGCGCATCCAGGCGTACCAGCTGCGCCTGCATTTGCCCTACCCGTACTGCGATCGCGTTCAGGTTTTGGCGCATGAACTGCTTGGCATTCCTGGCCTGCTGTTCCTGCGCCGACAGCAGCACATGCTGCGCCACCGGCATCTTGATCTCTACGGTGTGGCGAAATATCAGATAGGACATCGAACTGGACAAGGCCACGACAGCGGCCACCAGCAGCGCCCCTCCCATAATGAAATGGCGCACGCCGAGCGAAATCGATTTGGCCGTTGCCAGCCGATTCGATACCAGAATAATATGCACGATCCCCTCCGAGAGACTACTTCATGCACTCCAAGAACCTTCGCGCCTACCTCGGTTCTGCCGCTGGTATAGCGGGCCTACTACCCCAAGCGGAGCGGCTCATTGAATTACGGCGCATTTACAGCAAACTGTTGCCGCAGCAATTGTTGCGTGCTTCGTCTATCGTCAATTACAGGCAGCAAACGGTCGTTATTTTTGCAGAAAACAGCTCGGTTGCAGCGAAGCTAAGACTGCTAAGCCCGCGATTAGTCAACGATTTTTCGAAATTCGGGACCGAGGTTACCGGAATTCGTGTGGAAGTGCAACCTAAGCAGGGGCCTGTGCGTGAAATGGTGCCGAAACGCGCGCAACTGAGCCCGGCCGGGGCTGAACGCCTCGAAGCCCTAGCGAAGCAACTTCCAGATTCAAAACTCAAACAAGCGCTGGCGGCAATGGCGGCACGCGACAAAGCGACGCAGGGGCCGGATCCGCAGGCTCAAGGCGAGGAACGCCAGCCTAATCCGAAGTGAGCACTAAGCGCTGAACCCCGGCTTGCCCGACGCAGTCCTGAAATCGAGCCGCACTTGACAAAGCTCGGCGCTATTTCAAGCCGCTTGGGCTAGAAAGCGGGTAAGCCCGGCCGGAGCGTCCTCGCTGCGATCGAAACTCGCGTACTCCCAGGCATCGGCCCGGGCCAGGGTAGCGCGCAACAGGGCATTGTTCAGGCCGTGGCCGGATTTATGCGCGGAAAACGCGCCGATCAAAGGATGGCCCAACAAATACAGGTCGCCGATCGCGTCCAGTATCTTGTGCTTCACGAATTCGTCGGCATAGCGCAAGCCGTCCGTGTTCAGCACCCTGTATTCGTCCATGACTACGGCGTTTTCCAGACTGCCGCCCATGGCGAGGCCGCTGGCGCGCAGACTTTCCACGTCCTGCATGAACCCAAAGGTGCGCGCCCGCGCCACTTCCTTGACATACGAGGTCTCGGCGAAATCGACCACCACTTTCTGGCTGGATTTGTCGAACACCGGATGGTTGAAGACTATGGAGAAAGACAGCTTGAAGCCGGCGTAGGGCTCGAAGCGCGCCCATTTGTCGCCGTCGCTCACTTCCACCGCCTTTTTGATGCGGATGAAGCGCTTGGCGACGGGCTGCTCGACGATGCCCGCCGACTGCAGCAGGAACACGAAAGGCGAGGCACTGCCGTCCATGATGGGCACTTCGGCCCCGGTGAGATCGACATATGCATTGTCCACGCCCAGTCCGGCAAAAGCCGACATCAGGTGCTCCACCGTGGCGACTTTGACGCGGCCCTCTTGTAAGGTGCTGCACAAGCGCGTGTCGCCGACCTTGTAGGCGTCGGCGCGCAAATCGGCTGGCTGCGGCAAGTCCAGGCGCCGGAACACGATGCCCGTGTTCGGCTGCGCCGGGCGCAGCGTCAGTTCCACCTTCTCGCCCGAATGCAGTCCGACGCCGGTCGCGCGTATGACAGACTTAAGCGTGCGTTGTTTTAGCATTATGGTTGATGTGTTGCCGAGCAGAAATGCAGCAAAAGGCTAGAGCGCAAGTTGTACCGTTTTGTAAGGATTCGTAATCGGCTACAGGCAAAGACCGCGTCTTTTGTTCGAATCAGAAATCCGGGCAATTTTAACATAAGGGCAGGGCTGGCCGCGCGACCCGGAGCACGGCCAGCCCGCTGACCGTGCGGCTCAGTCAGCCTGCTTGCGCAGGAACGCGGGAATATCGTACTTGTCCATCCCGTTTTGCTGCAGTGCCTCGATGGTCGAGGCACGGTTCTTGCGAATCACCGCCGGCATCGCATCCAGCGTCGCGTAGTCGACGCCGTTTACAGGCAGGTTGTCCGTGCCGTTTTTCACCACCAACTGCGGCCTGGTCTGGCGTATGGCGGCGGGCTGGCCCAGTCCGGTTGCGACCACCGTAACCCGCAGTTCGTCACCCATACCCTCGTCATAGACCGCGCCCAGAATCACGGTGGAGTCCTCGGCGGCGAAGCTGCGTATCGTCTCCATCACCTCCTTGGTCTCGCGCAGTTTCAGCCCCGACTTGGCCGCGGTGATGTTGACCAGCACGCCGCGCGCGCCGGAGAGGTTCACCCCTTCGAGCAGCGGGCATGCCACGGCCTGTTCCGCCGCGATGTGCGCCCGGTCCATGCCCGAGGCGCTGGCCGAACCCATCATCGCCATCCCTTGCTCATGCATTACGGTCTTGACGTCCTGGAAGTCGACATTGATCAGGCCGCGGATGTTGATGATCTCGGAAATGCCGGCGACCGCGTTCTTGAGCACGTTATCGGCTGCGCCGAACGCTTCTTCCATCGACACATCCTCGCCCAACACCTCTTCCAGCTTCTCGTTGAGGATCACGATCACCGAGTCGACGTTCTGCGCCAGATCGTCGATGCCACCCTCCGCTGCCTGCATGCGTTTGACGCCCTCGAAGCTGAACGGTTTGGTGACCACCGCCACTGTCAGAATGCCCATCTGCTTCGCCACTTCAGCCACCAGCGGCGCAGCGCCGGTACCGGTGCCGCCGCCCATTCCGGCGGTGATGAACACCATGTGCGCACCCTGCAGCGACTCCTCGATTTGCGCTCGCGCCTCCTGCGCGGCCGCGCGCCCCGCCTCCGGCCTTGCTCCCGCGCCCAAGCCGGATGCGCCAAGCTGAATCTGGTTCTTCGCCTCCCCGTGCGCGAGCGCCTGGGCGTCGGTATTCATGGCGATGAACTCTACGCCCTGCACCGCGTTGCGGATCATGTGGTCGACCGCGTTGCCGCCGGCACCGCCTACGCCGACCACTTTGATCACGGTACCGTTGTTCTGAACATCCACGATTTCAAACATAGTGCCTCCTTCCGGGTCTTGGTTAAAAAACGAACTGCGAATGCACTGCCATTTCCGGCAAGACATAGGGTCCCGGGCCGAAATGCACTTCCGGCAGGGGGGAACTCAAATGTCCTGTTCCTAGAAATTCCTCTGAAACCATTCCTTCATCCTCGACAGGATCTGCCTTAGCGATGCGCCCTGCAGCGCCTGGATCCCGCGCTGGGTCTGCGACTGCCCCTCCAGCAACAGGCCGATCGCCGTGGCATAACGCGGGTGTCTCACCACTTCCGCCAGTCCGCCGACATAGCGCGGCGTTCCCAGGCGCACCGGCATGTGGAAAATCTCCTCGCCCAGTTCGACCATGCCGCGCATCACGCTGGACCCACCCGTGAGCACCAGGCCGGAGGACAGCAGTTCCTCGTAGCCCGACTCGCGCAGCACTTTCTGGATCAGGGAATACAGCTCGTCCACGCGCGGCTCGATCACTTCGGCCAGGGTTTGGCGCGACAGCTGTCGCGAGCCGCGGTCGCCGATGCCAGGGACCTCCACCAGTTCGTTGGCGTCGGCGAGCTGACGCAACGCGCAGCCGTTGCGGATCTTGATTTCCTCCGCCTCTGCCGTGGGCGTGCGCAGCGCCATTGCGATATCGTTGGTGATCTGGTCGCCGGCGATCGGAATTACCGCGGTATGCCGGATCGCACCCTCGCGAAAGATCGCGATGTCGGTGGTGCCTCCGCCGATGTCCACCAGGCACACGCCGAGTTCCTTCTCGTCCTCGGTGAGCACGGCGATCGAGGATGCCAGCGGCTGCAAGATCAGATCGTTCACTTCCAGGCCGCAGCGGCGCACGCATTTGACGATGTTCTGCGCCGCGGATACCGCGCCGGTGACGATGTGCACCTCGACCTCGAGGCGCACGCCGCTCATGCCCAGCGGCTCACGCACGCCGTCCTGGCCATCGACGATGAATTGCTGGGTAAGGATATGCAGGATCTGCTGGTCGGTGGGAATCGGCAGGGCGCGCGCGGTCTCGATCACGCGCTGCACATCGAGCGCGGATACTTCCTTGTCCTTGATCGCAACCATGCCGCGCGAATTGAAGCTCTTGATATGGCTGCCGGCGATGCCGGTATACACGCGCGCAATCTTGCAATCGGCCATCAGTTCGGCTTCCTCCAGCGCGCGCTGGATCGCGTTGACCGTGGCTTCGATATTGACCACCACGCCTTTTTTCAGGCCTTTGGATTCGTGACCGCCCATGCCGATGATGTTCAGCCGATTGTCCGGCAGCAGTTCGGCCACGATCGCCACGACCTTGGAAGTGCCGATATCCAGGCCGACAACGAGGTTCTTGTTTTCCTTGCTCATCCCGCCGCCTCCGTTCCCTTGCCCTCGCTCCTAGACAGGCGCTGTCGGCGTTTGGCGGCAATCGCTGCCGGTCGCATCCCCATTGCATGGGGCCCCTGCTCCCTGCTCTTGCCGCCCCCCACGCTGCCGCGTTCGTGTTTCATGCCTTCTGATTGCCTCTCCGGGAGCGCCAAACCGGGCACCCGCAGCGCGAAACCCCTGGGATATCGCAGGTCGGCGTATTGGAACGCGCGATGGAAGCGGCCCAGGGTCTGCGCGTAGACGGCGACGAAGCGCGCCAGCCGCTGCAGCACCGGTTCCTTGAGTTGATCCCGCCCCAACTCGAGCGTGAGGCCGTTCGACAGGCGCAATTGCCAGGCATAGCGAGGCGACAGCAGCACCTGCCGCGGCTCGAGTCCCAGCGGGGCCAGCGTCTGCCGAAACGCCGCGTAACGGCGTGTCACCTCCAGCGCACTGCCCGCGGGGCCGGCGAATTGCGGCAGGGCGGCAGCGTCGGGCAGATCGCCCTCGAACACCTCCCCATAGGTGTCGACCAGGTGCCGCGGCTGCGTATCGGCGCCCCAACGCGCCAGCGCCACGTGCTGTTGCACCACAACCAGAATGCGGTCGGGCCACAGCCGGCGCACTTCGACCTTGCGTACCCAGGGCAGCGCCTCGAAAGCGCGCCGCACCGCGTCCAGGTCTACGCTCAGGAACGTGCCCTTTGCGCCTGCGCGTGCGGCGCTCTGCACCTGTTCGCGCGTGACATGCGTGAGCTGGCCTTCCACGACGAGCCGGCGCAGCGGCAGCAGCGGCGAATGCATCACCCAGTACACGCCTGCGTAGACCAAGGCCGCTGCCGCGAACGCGTAGAGCACGTTGGCGCAACCATTGAGCATGTCGGCGTTATCCCACATGTGCGAGCTCCAGAATGCGCAGCACCAGTTCCTCGAAAGAAAGGCCGGCATGGCGCGCCGCCATCGGCACCAGCGAGTGATCGGTCATACCGGGCGAGGTATTCGCTTCGATGAACCAGGGTTTCCCCGCCGCATCCAGCATCAGGTCGACACGCCCCCAGCCGCGGCAGCCGAGGGCGTTGAACGCCAATAGCACCTGCTGCTGCACCGCCGCTTCGGCCTCGGCCGCAAGACCGCACGGAATGATGTAACGCGTGTCATTGGCCGCGTACTTCGCCTCGTAATCGTAGAAATCGCGCGGCGTTTCGAGCCGGATCAAGGGCAGCGCCGCGTCACCCAGTACTGCGGCGGTGAGCTCGATGCCGTCGATGAACTGCTCGGCCAACACAACGCTGTCGTAATTCGCCGCCAGGGCGTAGGCCTCTTCCAGGCCGGAAGCGGCGCGCACTTTGCTCATGCCTATGCTCGAACCTTCGTTGGCGGGTTTGACCATGAGCGGCAGTCCGAGGCGAGCGACCACCGCGCCGAAGTCGCTCGCCGCAGTGAGCAGCTCGTAGCGCGGCGAGGGAATCCCGGCTGCCTGCCACAGCAGCTTGGTGCGCCATTTGTCCATGGCGAGGGCGCTAGCGAGCACGCCCGATCCGGTGTAGGGAATGCCGAGCAATTCGAGCGCGCCCTGGATGGTGCCGTCCTCGCCGTAACGGCCATGCAGCGCGATGAACACCCGATCGAACTTTTCCGCGATAAGGGCTGCCAGGTCTCGTTGTTGCGGATCGAAGGGATGCGCATCGACGCCGCTGCTGCGCAAGGCATTCAGCACCATGGCGCCGCTGTTGAGCGACACCGCGCGCTCGGCCGAGCGGCCGCCGAGCAGTACCGCCACTTTGCCGAAGCCGTTCGCCCTCATGTCCGCTCCCCGACGATACGCACTTCGGTGATGAGTTCGACGCCCTGGCGCGCCAGCACGGTACGACGCACATGCTCGATCAGATTTTCGATGTCGGCGGCGCTGCCGCGGCCGGCTTCGTTGACGATGAAATTGGCGTGCTTTTCCGACACGCGCGCCCCGCCGATGGCATGACCCTTGAGGCCGCAGGCTTCGATCAGTCGCGCGGCGTGGTCCCCGGGCGGATTGCGGAATACCGAGCCGGCGTTGGGCAGGGCCAGCGGCTGGGCGGCTATGCGTTGTTGCAGCAGTTCCCTGATGCGGCCGAGCGCGGCCGCCCGCTCACCGGTCTCGAAATGAAACCAGGCAGCGGCGAACCATTCGTCCGCGCCGAGTCCGGCGCCGGGCTTCGCGTCCTTGAGCGCCACATGCCGATAAGCGATGTCGAAATCCGCAGCTGTGCGCTGGCGCAGTTCGCCGCTACGGCGAAGCATGAGCACGCGCTCGACCCGGTCCCAGGTCTGACTGCCATAGCAGCCCGCGTTCATCGCCAGGGCCCCGCCCACGGTTCCCGGGATGCCGGCGAGAAACTCAGCACCGGCGTAGCCATGGGTCGCGGCGTAGCGCGCCACCTTGGGGCTCGCCGCGCCCGCCTCGGCATAGACGAGCGCTCCGTCCATGCGTATCGCCGCATGGCTCGCGTGCATCAGCATCACCGAGCCGCGTATGCCGCCATCGCGCACCAGCAGATTGCTGCCCAGGCCGACGAAATAGACAGGCTCGTCTGCGCGAAGGGTGCGCAGGAATTGCGCCGCATCTTCGAGGTCGGCCGGGACGTAAGCGCGGTCCGCCGCGCCGCCGGTGCGCCAGCTGAGGTGCTTGCGCATCGGCTCGTGCGACAGAAGCCTGCCGCGCAGCGCCGGGTTGGAGAGATGTCTTTGCTCAGCCATGTGCATCTCTCACTCCGCGTCCTTGACGAGCGAATTTGGGGCAAGCGCGGCTGGCACGCCGCCGATCGAGCCCGCGCCCATGGTCACCACCACGTCGCCGTCTTTCGCCGCGGCGCGGATCGCTGCCGGCATGTCGGCGATGTTCTCGACGAATACCGGCTCGACTTTGCCGGCGACGCGCACCGCGCGCGCCAGCGTTCTGCCATCCGCGGCCACGATCGGCGGCTCGCCCGCCGGATAGACTTCGGCGAGCAGCAGTGCGTCCGCATTCGACAGCACTTTGACGAAATCCTCGAACAGGTCGCGCGTGCGCGTGTAGCGGTGCGGCTGGAACGCGAGCACCATGCGGCGTCCGGGAAACGCGCCGCGCGCGGCATCCAGCGTCGCCTTCATCTCCGCCGGATGGTGGCCGTAGTCGTCGATGAGCGTGAAGCTGCCGCCGCCCTTGGCGGGGATCGCGTCGTAGCTCTGGAAACGCCGCGCGACGCCGCGGAACTCCGCCAGCGCTCTGACGATGGCCTTGTCCTCCAGGCCCAGCTCGGTGGCGACCGCGATCGCGGCGAGCGCGTTCTGCACGTTATGCCTGCCGGGCAGATTGAGCGTCACCTCTAGCACGCTCGACTTGCCTTCGCGCACCGCATCGAAGCGCATGCGGCCGCCGCTGTGGCTGACGTTCTCCGCGCGCACCATCGCGTCGGCACCGAAGCCGTAGCTGATGATGGGCTTGGAAACGAACGGCAGGATCTCGCGCACGTGCTTGTCGTCGGTGCACAGCACCGCGGCGCCGTAGAAAGGCAGGTTCTGCAGGAAGTCGACGAAAGCCTGCTTCAGCCGCGCGAAATCGTGCTGATAGGTCTCCATATGGTCGGCGTCGATGTTGGTGACCACGGCGATCATCGGCTGCAGGTGCAGGAAGGAAGCATCGGACTCGTCGGCCTCGACTACGATGAATTCGCCCGCACCCAGGCGCGCATTCGACGCGGTACTGGTGAGCCGGCCGCCGATGACGAAGGTGGGGTCGAGCCCGGCCTCGGCGAGCACGCTCGCCACCAGGCTGGTGGTGGTGGTTTTGCCATGGGTGCCTGCGATCGCGATACCCTGTTTCAGGCGCATCAGTTCGGCCAGCATCAGCGCGCGCGGCACTACCGGGATGCGCCGCGCGCGCGCCGCCATGACTTCGGTGTTGCTGTTGCCAACCGCGGTCGACACAACCACGACGTCGGCTTCGGCGACGTGCTCGGCCGCGTGCCCCGTGTGCACGGTCGCGCCCAAGCCGGCGAGGCGCTGCGTTGCGGCATTGCTGCCCAAATCGGAGCCGGTGACCTGATAGCCGAGATTGAGCAGCACTTCGGCGATGCCGCTCATGCCACTACCGCCGATCCCGACGAAATGAACACGTTTGACTTTATGCTTCATACCCGGTCCAGTCGGGAGCGGCGGTTCGAAGAAACCGGTGCGCCGATCCCGACGAAATGAACACGTTTGACTTTGTGCTTCATACCCGGTCCAGTCGGGAGCGGCGGTTCGAAAAAGCCGGTGCGCCGATCCCGACGAAATGAATACGTTTGACTTTGTGCTTCATCGCGCCAAGTCCATGCAGGCGCGCGCGACCGCCTCGGTCGCGTCCGGCTTGCCCAGCGCCCTTGCCTTCTCCGCCATGTCGAGCAGCCGCTCGCGCGTGAGCCCGTGCAGGAGTCCGGCCAGCCGCTCGGCTGAAAGTTCGGTTTGCGGCAGCAGAATGGCCGCCCCGTGCCCGGACAGGAATTTCGCGTTGCCCGTCTGGTGGTCGTCCACCGCATGGGGAAAAGGCACGAGGATGCTGGCCACGCCGGCGCAGGCAAGCTCGGCCACGGTGAGCGCGCCGGCGCGGCAAATGACGATATCGGCTTCGCCATAGCGCCCGGCCATGTCGTCGATGAAGGCAGGCACGTCTGCGCGCACGCCGGCCGCGGCGTAGGCCTGGCGCAGATCCGCCAGATGCTGTGCTCCCGCCTGGTGCGTTACCTCGGGACGCGTCTCCTCGGGCAGCAGCGCCAGCGCCCTGGGTACGGTTTCGTTGAGCGCCCGCGCACCCAGGCTGCCGCCCACTACCAGCAACTTGAGCCGGCCGGAGCGCTTGTCAAAGCGCGCACGCGGCGGTGCGAGTGCGACGATGTCCCGGCGCACCGGATTGCCGCACAGCTCGGCGCCGGGCAGGGCGCCCGGAAACGCCTGCAGCAC
>DATKUQ010000231.1:0-3054 GCA_035530495.1 Burkholderiales bacterium | reverse complement strand
CGCTCGAGGCGCACCTTGGGCACGTTGGGCAGTACCTCCGTGGCGCCGGCACGCGCGACACCGCCGCGCTCGACGTTATAGGTCGACAGAGTCGCCGTGCCTTGCGGATTGATGTCGGGCACGGCGTAATGATCATCGCGCACGGGCGAGGTGAGATCCGGCGGCACCTCCAGCGGTGGCAACGCCTTCTCGCTTTCCGACTTGTACTGGATTTTTTGACCCTGGACCAGTTGCTGCATGCTGCTGCAGCCAGCCAGCAGCCCGAACAAAGTGAATAAGACGATACTACGCTTCATAGGATATTGCCCTCGACTAAACGCTGACCGCTTTTTACCTGTATCCCGGCCTCGCGCATGGCTACTCTGACGGTTTCATGAAAATTCGCCGACAACGGCACCAGCGGCAGGCGGATGCCGGGAGCTATCAGCCCCATCTGCACCAGCGCCCACTTCACCGGAATCGGGTTGCCTTCGACGAACAACTTGGTGTGCAGGCCCAGCAGGCGGTTGTTGGCGGCACGCGCCCGGGCGATGTCTCCGGACAGGGCCGCGGTGCACATTTCCCGCATCAACCGTGGTGCGACGTTGGCGGTAACCGAAATCACGCCATGACCACCCATCAACATCAGCGCCAGCCCCGTTGCGTCTTCCCCACTGTAGACTGCAAATCCCTTGGGCGCGCGCCGCAGCAAATCGCTGCCACGCTCCAGGTTTGCGGTGGCGTCCTTGATGCCGACGATGTTGGGGACCTGCGCCAGGCGCAGCACCGTATCGTTTTGCAGGTCGGCAACAGTGCGTCCGGGAACGTTGTACAGAATCAGCGGCAGGTCCACGGCTTCGGCAATGGAGCGGAAATGCCGGTACATGCCCTCCTGAGTGGGCTTGTTGTAGTACGGCACCACCGACAGGCTGAGTTGCGCACCAGAGTGCTTGGCCGATTCGGACAATTCGATCGCCTCGGCAGTCGAATTGGCCCCGGTGCCCGCAATGACCGGAACGCGCCCGGCAGCATGCTCGACAGCGATGCGGATCAGCTGCTTGTGTTCGTCAAAATTCACCGTAGGCGATTCGCCGGTTGTGCCGACCACCACGATGCCCTGCGTGCCCTCGGCGATATGCCAATCGATCAGGCTCTTGAAGCGGCCGATGTCGAGCGCCCCGTCTTCGAGCATGGGCGTGACAATGGCAACCAGGCTACCGCTCAACATAATAAGTGCCATCCCGTCAGGAAAATGTTGAATTTTAGCGCATTGCGCTTACCCTCGGGATAGATAAATACCCCGATTAAGGCGACAAATCCAGTCTGCACGACTCCACCCCGCGGCTTACCGCGCATATGCGCTGAATCACCGCCGGTTTGGGCCACTCGACCATGCCCTGTTCAAAAGCAAGGACCTGCAAGCGGCCCTGCACCCATTGCAGTAACTCGTGCGGGCGCAACAGGAACTCCGGATTAGACGGGCGGCCGAACTTTTCGTTTCCCAGCGCGAAGGTTTCGTAGATCAAGACCCCTCCCGGGCGCAATGCGAGAAGCAAATCGGCAACGCGCGGCCGGTACAGGTAATTGGTGACGACGATGCCGTCGAATTGGCCGGCCGCGTAGGGCCAGGACGAGGCTTCCAGGTCGGCGCAACGTGTTCTTACCCCGGCGACGCCGTCAAGTGCGGCCAAGGCTGCACCATCGCGGTCGACGCCCTCGACCTGGAAGCCCAGTCCGGCCAGATAGCGCGCATGCCGCCCTTGGCCACAGGCGAGGTCGAGTACCGCTCCGCCCGCTCTTATCAGGCGCGCAAAGCGGCACACCCAAGCCGCGGGCGCAAGCGCTTCGTGCTGCCCGAGTTCCGTCGCCACGCCGGCTCTACCGGGACGGCTCGGAAATCTCGATCAGGTTCCGATCGGGATCGCGTACATAGACCGAGCGAAGCGCAAAGCGCGCGCCGGTGCGTTGCACCGGCCCAAGTTCGATCGGAACGCCGGCCGCATGCAGCTGCGCGATCACTTCATCCAGCGGGCGGTCGGCAAGAAAACAGATGTCCAGCGACCCCGGCGTCGGATACGCGGCGTAGGCGTCAGTCACCGTGTTTTTGTCGTGCAGGTTGATTTTCTGTTCGCCGAAGCGCAGCGCAGTGCGCCCCTGGCCGAAGGTTTCCAGTTTCATCCCCAGGACGCGGGTGTAGAAATCGACGCACTTCTCGGCATCGCGCGTGGTCAGCACCAAATGGTCCAGGCTCCTGATCATCTTTGGCTCAAGCTCTCGAATCCAGGGTTGCGCGCCGAGTCGATGGGCCCACCAGTCGCAGCCGCCGCTGCGCCTACGACCAAGCTCCGCGGCTCATGCCCCAGTAGTAATGGTGCCAGCTGACGCCGGGAATCATCCCCAGCGCCATCGAGACCAGCCCGCCGATCAACATCAGAATGATCACGGCCGGAATCGCTGCGATGGCCCATTTTACCATCAGCACCACCATCGACCAGAACGGGATCTTGATGTCGGTTACAACTACTTCGCGCCTGTCTTCACTCATTGAAACCATCCTCTTAGGGTTGCAGCGGGTCCGCCCACAGCATGCCTATTGCTTCCAGGCCTGGTCGAGGGCTTCCTGTGCTCTGTCCAGTCTCGCCTTGGCCTGCTGTTTCTTCCTCTCCGACATGATCGCCTTTTTCCGCTCTTGCAGGAGCCGCTTTTTGAGCGACTCCAGCGCTTTCTCGGTGCCGGCCACCTGCTCCGCGTCGGCCTTATGCTCGGCAGCCGCTTGTTCATATTCCTGCCGCGCGTACTCGACCACGCTTTGCTGCTGGGAAACGTCTTTCGGCAACGCCTGGGACGCCACGGCGAAGAGTATCAAGGCAGCGACCATCTGGATTAGATGCATGACAGCCTCTCCTATCAAAATCCGCCGGCGCGACCAAAGCCGCGGACGGGTGATACTACGCTGCAGTTTAGACCTGCCGCTCGGCCAATGCCAACACCACGCCGGTGAAACATTAGGTCCGGCAAGCGGCGTACTGGGTCTTGGTTTGCGTGCACCGGAACGGCCGGCTGCGCCGTCGGCCC
>DATKUQ010000230.1:0-7859 GCA_035530495.1 Burkholderiales bacterium | reverse complement strand
TGGTCGGGGTGAGAGGATTTGAACCTCCGACTCCTGCGTCCCGAACGCAGTACTCTACCAGGCTGAGCTACACCCCGAGGTGTTAAAGGCAGGGGGCACCCCCCCAAAAACGAACGCGGTCAGTGGTTGCGATTGACCGCGAAGTCTGCCAATTGTACCAAACTGTCGCGGTATTTTGAATTCTGCAGGCACTCGATGGCGGAACAGGCGGCCGCGGCTTCATGCCTGGCCTGCTCGCGCGCATACTCCAGCGCCCCGGTCTTGGTAATGGCCTCGAGCACCGCTTCGAAGTCGTCCCGCCCGCCCTGTTCGATCGCATGGCGCACGGTTTGCGCGTCCGTGGGCGAGCCCTTACGCATCGCGTAAATCAGCGGCAGCGTAGGTTTGCCCTCGTTGAGGTCGTCGCCCAGATTTTTCCCAGTCTCGTGCAGGTCGCCGGAATAATCGAGCACGTCGTCTATCAGTTGGAACGCGGTGCCCACGTGCACGCCATACAGCGCGAGTCCTTCTTCGATCTCCGGCGCGGCGCGGCCGAGTATGGCGCCGAGACGTGTAGCAGCCTCGAACAGCTTGGCCGTCTTGCGCCGCACCACCTCGAGATAACGCACTTCATCGGTATCGGCGTTGTGCACATTCAGCAATTGCAGCACTTCCCCCTCGGCGATGGTATTGGTCGCGTCGGCCAGTACGGCCATGACGCGCATGTCGTCCACCGTGAGCATCATCTGGAATGCGCGCGAATACAGGAAGTCTCCCACCAGCACGCTGGCGGCGTTGCCAAATTCGGCGTTGGCGGTCTTGCGCCCGCGGCGCAGAGCGGATTCGTCGACCACGTCGTCGTGCAGCAGTGTCGCGGTGTGTATGAATTCGACCACGGCGGCGAGTTCGTGGTGATGGCTGCCGCTGTAGCCGGTCGCGCCCGCTGCCAACAGCAGTATCGCCGGGCGCAAACGCTTGCCGCCGCCGGCAATGATGTACTCGGCCACCTGGCGGATCAGCACTACGTCGGACTCGAGCCGACGCCGGATCACCGCGTCCACCGCGCGCATATCCGCTTCGACCAGGGAATGGATGGGTTCTATGAGCACGGGATGAGGGGCACGAAACCGGGGTTGGGATACGGACTTGGCAGGGTCGAAATGATAGCATAAAGCTTTTGACGGCCATAGCTAAATTGCTGTATCATCTCGGGTTCCTTGGTTGCACTGCACAGTTTTGTCTATTTGGAGTCTCAACATGTACGCGGTCATAAAAACCGGCGGGAAGCAGTACCGTGTCGCCGCCGGCGAAAAATTGAAAATAGAACAGTTGCCGGCAGATGTCGGGGCTGAAATCGTACTCGACCAGGTGCTGCTGGTGGCAGATGGCGACGAACTCAGGATGGGCAGGCCGCTGCTCAGCGGCGCTTCGGTGCAGGCGAAAGTCCTTGCCCAGGGCCGCCATGACAAGGTACGCATATTCAAGATGCGTCGGCGCAAGCATTACCAGAAGCATCAGGGGCATCGCCAGAATTTCACCGAGATCGAAATCACCGGCATCACCGGATAACGTCAGCGGCTTAATCGGAAAGGCAAGATATGGCACACAAGAAAGCAGGCGGCAGCTCCAGAAACGGCCGCGATTCGCAATCCAAGCGCCTCGGCGTGAAACGCTACGGCGACCAGTTGATTTCGGCGGGCAGCATTATCGTGCGCCAGCGCGGCACCCAGGTGCACGCGGGCGAGAACGTCGGCATGGGCAAAGACCATACCCTGTACGCGAAGGTTGCGGGCAAAGTATTATTCGGGGTCAAAGGCCCGATGAGCAAGAAGACGGTAAGCGTGGTGCCGGCCTGAACTCCGGCAGGCTCCTAGAAAAGCCCTATCCACGCGGTAGGGCTTTTTTATTTGTGGCGCCAGTCCGACCATGAAATTCATCGACGAAGCCAGGATCGAGGTGCACGCCGGCAAGGGCGGGGACGGCGTCGCCCATTTCCGGCGGGAAAAGTTTGTCCCGCGCGGCGGGCCCGACGGCGGCGACGGCGGCCACGGCGGCAGCATTTACGCGGTAGCCAACCGCAACATCAACACGCTCATCGATTACCGCTATGCACGCATCCACCGCGCTAGGGGCGGCGAGAACGGGCGCGGCGCCGACCAGTATGGTAAAGGCGCCGAGGATATCGTGCTGCGCGTCCCGGTGGGCACGGTCATCACCGACGCCCAGTCGGGCGAACTGATCGCGGACCTCGCTGCGCACGAGCAAAAGGCGCTGATCGCGCGCGGCGGCAAAGGCGGTTTGGGCAATCTGCATTTCAAGACCAGCACCAACCGCGCGCCGCGCCAATGCACTCTGGGTGAGGCAGGGGAGTCGCGCGAACTGCGCCTGGAGCTGAAACTGCTCGCCGATGTCGGCCTCCTTGGCATGCCCAACGCGGGCAAGTCGACGTTCATCCGCTCCGTATCGGCCGCCCGCCCCAAGGTCGCAGACTACCCCTTCACCACGCTGCATCCGAACCTGGGCGTGGTGCGTGTGGCCGAGGACAGAAGCTTCGTCGTCGCCGACATCCCGGGCCTGATCGAGGGCGCGGCCGAAGGCGCCGGACTCGGTCACCAGTTCCTGCGCCATCTCGCGCGCACGCGGCTGCTCCTGCACATCGTCGATATTGCGCCGTTCGACGATAGCGTGGATCCGGTCAAGGAAGCGCGCGCCATCGTCAACGAACTCAAGAAATACGATCAGGCGCTGTACGACAAGCCGCGCTGGCTGGTGCTCAACAAGACCGACATGCTGCAAGCTGAGGAACGCGACGGGGCGCTGCAACGCTTCTTGAAGGCCTATCGCTGGAAAGGCAGGTGGTTTGCCATTTCGGCGCTCACCGGCGAGGGCTGCAGCGAGCTATGCTTCGCGATCATGGATCATCTCACCGAAAAGCAGCCGGACTGACATGGCCGCGCTGCTCAAATCGGCGCGCCGCCTGGTAGTCAAGGTCGGCAGTTCGCTCGTCACCAACCAGGGCCAGGGCCTGGATCGGGAGGCGATCGCGCGGTGGGCGGCGCAGATCGCGCAACTGCGCGAGCGCGACAAAGAAGTGGTGCTGGTGTCCAGCGGTGCCATCGCCGAGGGCATGCAGCGGCTGGGATGGACGCGGCGCCCGCAGGCAATGCAGGACCTGCAAGCGGCGGCGGCAGTGGGCCAGATGGGCCTGGTGCAGGTGTACGAGAGCTCTTTTCGCGAGCACGGCCTGCATACCGCCCAGGTGTTGTTGACGCACGCCGACCTCGCCGACCGCAAGCGCTACCTCAATGCGCGCTCTACGCTGCGCACGCTGCTCGCGCTGGGCGTCATCCCGATCATCAACGAGAACGATACCGTGGTCACCGACGAGATTAAATTCGGCGACAACGATACGCTGGGTGCGCTGGTGACCAACTTGATCGAGGCCGATTGCCTGATCATTCTCACCGACCAGGCCGGATTGTATACGCGCGATCCGCGCGAGCACCCGTCGGCCGAGTTGGTGCACGAAGCCAGGGCCGGCAGGGCGGAATTGGAGCAAATGTGCGGCAAAGCAGGCAGCCACATTGCCAAAGGCGGCATGCTGACCAAGGTCCTCGCCGCCAAGCGCGCGGCTCGCTCAGGGGCGCATACTGTTATCGCGTCCGGGCACGAGCCGGATGTGCTGCTGCGGCTGGCGCAGGGCGAGTCGATCGGCACGCTACTGGTTGCGGAAACCATGCCGATCGCCGCGCGCAAGCAATGGCTGGCCGATCATTTGCAGGTTCACGGCAGGCTGATGCTGGATGAGGGCGCGATACGTGCGCTCGTCAAAGAAGGCAAGAGCCTGCTTCCGATAGGCGTCAAAAATGTCGAAGGCGCGTTCGAGCGCGGCGCGGTGGTGGCCTGCCTATCGCCTGACGGCAAGGAACGCGCGCGCGGGCTGGTGAACTACGGCGCCAACGACGCCCGGCGCATCGCGGGCAAGCCGAGCAGTGAAATACTGAGCGTTCTCGGCTACGTGGATGAACCCGAACTGATACACCGGGACAACCTGGTCCTGCTTTAGCTGGGCCAAGTTGCGGCGTAGGCTAACTTTCGCGCAGTGAAAGTTAAGCCGCGCAGCGGCGGCCGTAGCCACAATCTCGTCGTGCTTCAGCAGGACGAGATTGCGGCGAAGGCTAACATTTGCGCAGCAAATGTTAAGCTGCGAAGCAGCGGCCGCAGCCACAACGTTGTACCGCTTTAATAGCTGGTGATGGCCGCCCGCGGATTGCCGCCGGCCTTGAGCGCCCGCACCCCCTCCTCGGCGCTCGCTATGCCACCGCCTATAACGGGGCAGAAAAAATTGTTGTAAAGCACCGCCCGCTGCGCGTTGCGCGGATTCTTCCGGATCACTTCCCATTTTGGATTACGCACCTTGAACCACGTCTTGTCGCGCTGGCCGAACGCGTATATGCGAAATTCGCCGTCGCTACAGCGCATACCTTCGTAACTGATGTTAAGCGCGCCGTCCGAGCTCTTCGCTATCAGCGTATATCGCACTACTTGGTGGTCCGCGCTGACGCTGATCGACTTCGCGTCGACAAAAAAATCAAATGGCATGGTGTCGCTGACCTGAAACGGCAGATAATTCTCCGGCTTGGGGTATGGCGGAAGTGCAACCGGCTTTTCGGCCCGGCTGGCGTGATTGCCGGAATTGTAATCGAAGCCCGGCGTCTGCGCCGCCGCCGCGAGCGGCAGCATCAACATCAGGACAAGCCATGCGCGCATGACTCAGCCCAAATCTCGGGTGAGGGACGCGCGCACGCCCGCGGCAACCGCACCGAGATCGGCCTGGTAGTTGGGATGGTCTATGCCCAGTGCAAGGCTAACGCCATATTTCAGCGCCTTCGCCATCTCATCGTCCAATTCAAAACGCAGGAAGTGCACGGCAGAGGTCTTTTCCTCGCTTTCGCGCTCCAGGTCTTCGTCGGCAATCGCATAAACGCGGGTGCAGCCCTCGACCTGAATCCAGACCCGATCTTCGATTCCCTTGAGCTTCGCCAGTGCGTGCTTGCGTTCCTCGGCATCCGCATATTCGATCATCATGGTCGCCTTGAAATTGCGGCCGTCCGGGATCAGGGGATTGTAGACGTCGAGCTCGTCCTGTATGCCCTGCTCCTCGAACGTACGCTCGATGCGCAGCATTTCCTGGATCTGGTAGCGGATGGTCAGCTCGTCTTCGAAGATGAGCGTCACATGCGCGCCCAGATGAACCGTGCGGTCTTTCTTGTGCGCCATCACCTTGGCGCGGAATTCATCGCGCTGCCGCGCATACGCTTCCAGGCTGAGCAGGCTTTCTCTTGCGATCTTGTGCGTCGTCTTCGGTGTTGCAGTCATGTTTTCATAGTCCGTAAGCAATTCGCATCAGAGTCAGCGGATGCTCCCGCCGCGCTCGGGTTTCGCCCATCCCCTGCTGGATATGGCGCCCCGCTATGGCGCAATCGGAACTGATGTAATCCGGATCGCTCGCGGCCATGGCTTTGAACACCGGTCGGCCGATCTTCATCGAATTGGCGAAATACTCGGCCTTCACGCCCCAGGTGCCGTCGTGACCGGAGCAGCGCTCCACGGTGTTTATCGTGGTCTCGGGCACCAGCTGCAGCGCCTCACGCGTTTTTTGTCCCATATTCTGCACCCGCGAATGACAGGGGATGTGGTACGCGACCTTCCCCAGCGGCTGCTTGAAATCGGTCTTGAGCAGGCCGTCCTTGTGGCGCAGGACCAGGTACTCGAACGGATCGAACATCGCTTCGGACACCGCCTTCACCTCTGCGTCGTCGGGGAACAGCAAGGGCAGCTCCGATTTGAACATGAGCGTGCACGACGGGACCGCAGTGAGGATGGCGTAGCCCTCGCGCGCGAGGCTGGCGAGGGGCGGGATGTTGAGCGATTTCAGGCGTGCGACGCTTTCCAGATCGCCCAGCTCCAGCTTGGGCATGCCGCAACACGCCTCCTTCTCCACTAGCACATAGGGGATTTCGTTGTGATCGAGCAGCTTGATCAAGTCGTGGCCTATGCCGGGCTCGTTGTAATTCACATAACAGGTCGCAAATATCGCGACTTTACCCGGCGTTCGCTCGCTGTCGGTCGCCACATGCGCCGCGCTCGCGGCTGCGCCGCTGCGAAAGCGCGACGGACTATAAGGCGGCAGCTTGCGCTCCCGATGCACGCCAATGGCCTTTTGCATCAGCGCGCGCGCCGCGCCGTTGCGGTTCAGCGCATTGACCGTCTGCGCCACCACCGGTATCGCGGCGAGCTTGCCGATGGCGTCGGTGGAGGACAAGAGCCGGTCGCGCATGCGTACCTCGCCCTTTTTGAATTTGACCGCCTTGGCGCGCAACATCAGGTGAGGAAAGTCTACGTTCCACTGGTGCGGCGGCACATAGGGACACTTGGTCATGTAACACAGGTCGCACAGGTAGCACTGGTCCACGACCTTGCCGTAATCCTTGGCGTCTACGCTGTCGACATCGCCGGTCTCGCTCTCGTCGACAAGGTCGAACAAGGTGGGAAACGCGGTGCACAGGCTTACGCAGCGGCGACAGCCGTGGCAGATGTCGTAGACCCGGTGCAGCTCGGCCTTAAGCTTATCCTCATCGTAAAAATCCGGCGACTGCCAGCCGATGGGATGCCGGGTGGGAGCCTCCAGGCTGCCTTCGCGTACGGTCATTTTGTTGGCGATGAGCGACAGGCGGGGAATGTGCGCCCGGTCGGGCAAGCCCGCCTGTTACCCATTACGCAAGGTCCGGCCCCTGCTTACTCGCTCAGAGCGTCCAGAGCCTTCTGGAAGCGGTTCGCGTGCGAACGCTCGGCTTTCGCCAGCGTTTGGAACCAATCGGCTATTTCCTCGAAGCCTTCGTCACGCGCGCTCTTGGCCATGCCCGGATACATATCCGTGTATTCGTGCGTTTCGCCGGCAACGGCGGATGTCAGATTCTGGCGGCTGGAACCGATCGCCAAACCGGTCGCCGGGTCTCCGACCTGCTCTAGGTATTCAAGGTGACCATGCGCGTGGCCGGTTTCACCTTCCGCGGTTGAGCGAAACAGGGCAGCCACGTCATTCTGGCCTTCGATATCAGCCTTGTTTGCGAAATACAGATAGCGGCGGTTGGCCTGCGATTCGCCAGCGAATGCAGCTTTCAGGTTTTCCTCGGTTTTCGAGCCCTTGAGTTTCATATTTCCTCCAGTCGGGAAAAACGTTAAAAGTGAGGCTACCAATAGATTGCTTGGTATGCCTTGCGAATTATCAAACTAATGTCATTTACAATGAAAATCATGGATATATGGAAAATACTATCTCTATTCCATAGATTAGACTAAGTATAAGCATATCCTCCCGCAGTGTCAATCAAACCACGCCAAATTGCGCAATATCCCGTCGTTATTGACACAGGATACGACTATTTTGTTTCAGCGCCCAAGGGCCGTCTCGATTTCCGCGAAAGTCTGGGCGACTTCAGTGGTCTGGATCGTTACGCCGAGTTGACGCGCAATCTGTGACGCGGAAAAAATTCCGCGGATGGTCTGGACTCCGCTGTCCCCACTCGAATCAATGACCAGCGCATGTTGACGCCCCATGCGCTTCAGTGTCGCCACGATGTGCCCCACCTCGGCCCGGATCAAATCGACGTAGAGCAATACCTCCAGCCGCTCGCGTCGCGTCATGATGTCACGCACCCGAATTTCCGTGCGATTTATGCCGCGCTCCAGCGCGAACTGCACCGGCTTCTCGCCCAAAACGTCATTCGCGGTGATCAAACCCAGCACCTGCCTCTCGTCGTTGGTAACCAGCAGCAGACGTACGCCGTGCCGTATCATGAAACGATTGGCGGCATCTA
>DATKUQ010000229.1:0-3497 GCA_035530495.1 Burkholderiales bacterium | reverse complement strand
CGGCAATCAGTGCCCGGGTTACCGGAGGAAGGGAATTGAGCATGGCCTCAATCAGCTGCTGGAATCGCGACGACTGTACGCCTTGCCCGATACCGCGCGTCGCCGGGCTATTCGCCGGGCTATTATGCCGCATCTTCCAGCGGCAGGACGCTCCCGGGGGGGGCGCGCAGCGTCGCAAAGTGCGCTGTGCCCCAGGCAAGCCGCTAACCTGGGTGCGAGTCGTGTGAGCGGGCGACCTTCTGCGGCTGACGCTGACCGGCTCGGAGGAATTTCATCGGGTTCTGTGCTACGCCGTTGCGGCGGATCTCGAAGTGCAGATGCGGGCCTGTCGAGCGTCCGGTATCGCCAATGGCGGCGATGATCTGACCGCGCGAGACTACCTCGCCGCGATTCACGTCGAGTTGGGAGCAGTGGGCGTAACGCGTGATGATGCCGTTGCCGTCGTCTATTACGATGAGATTTCCGAAGTCTGGGTGGTGGCCGGCGAAAACCACGATTCCGCTTCCCGCGGCCCGGATGGGCGTGCCCACGGGCGCATCGAAATCCACGCCCTCGTGCATCGCCGGAAGGCCGGTGAACGGATCGGTGCGCATCCCGAATCCGGAACCGATCCGAGCGTGCTGGACGGGGAACATCGTTGGCAGAAGCTGCTTTCTGCCGACGTCGTCGAGCACGCGCGACTCGATGACGTCGAGATTATCCGCGCGGATGCTGATCTGCGCGGCCAGCCGGCTGAGTGCGCGCTCGAGGTCGCGCGTGGACAGCGTGCCGCTCGCTGCCGCCGCAGTGGGGCCGCCCGGCGCGGGAGGCGTCGCGAAGCGGAATCCGCGCGGCTTGAGGCCGGCAAGGGCCGCGATGGACGCACCGCGCAGATCGAGCTCCGTCGTCCGGGCCTGCAAGTCGCCCATTTTCGTCGCCATGGCATGGAGCTTCGCGCTCATACGCCTGGTGAAATAATGCGGCCGGCTCGCCGACGACGACATCAGCTGGTCCTGCACTTCGGCGGCGCCCGAGCGCGAACGCGCAATCGGCCGCAACGCAATGAACGCGAGAGCCATCGCGGCGACAAGTACGAGCAACAAGGCGCTCACGGCGCCAAAAGTCAGTTGTCCCGCGGAGAGGAACACGGATTTCCCGGTCCCCCGTCTGTTCGGTATCAGGATCAGTTGCATGTCGTGTCTCGTTTACCTGGCGCTGCGCACACCGGGCGCGTGCGCGCGTTTTCGTGGATTCGCCACGACCCGCGTTACCTCCGAGGCGTGCACGTATCGCGCATAGGATACCAAAAACGCGGCGCTTCGACGGCATCCGGGCAAAAATTTTCGAACAGGCTTCATTCCGGCAGGAAGTGCTGCGCTCCCGGCTGCTCGGTTCGCGTCAGGCTTAAGTCCAGCTTAAGTGTGCGCGTAATAGCATTCAGTAACGGCAGCGACGCAGGCGCGACCGCATTCCTTGGCTGGCACCGCGTGCGATCGCGCCGCGCTTCACGCGAACGTTTGAGGAGTCGAGCTATGAAATTGACGAAGCAAGTACGAAAATTCAGCATAGTGAGCGGCGTCTCGCTGCTCGTCGCGGCTAGCCTGCTGGTGGCAATGACGCCGACCCGTTCTCTGGCGGACACGCACGCGCCGCTGCCGAGCAGCATCGCCGAGTCCACCATTGCGCCTGCCGAACAATTGGGCAAGGCATTCGCGGCGGTGGCCGCACAGATCCGGCCTGCCGTCGTAAGCGTCTATTCGGAGAAAATGCTCAAATATCGGAGCGGGGAGACGCCGTTTCCTTTCGGCGATCCGTTCTTTCGGCAGTTCCTCGGCCCGCAATTTCACGCCCCGCAGCAGCACAGGCAATTCAAGGAATTCGAAGTTCCGCAGCGCGGAATGGGCTCGGGCATGATACTCGATGCGCACGGCGACATCCTCACCAATTATCACGTTGTAAAAGGTGTCGACAAAATCAACGTCAAGCTCGCCGACGGGCGCTCGTTCAAGGCGCGCATCGTCGGCACCGATCCCGCAACCGACGTCGCCGTCATCAGAATCGAGGGCAAGGTTCCAGCGGACTTGCCGACCGTGCGCCTCGGCAACTCCGACGCTGAGCAGGTCGGCAATCTGGTGATGGCGGTGGGCGCGCCGTTCGGGCTGACGCAAACGGTCACGACCGGAATCATCAGCGCCAAAGGCCGCTCCGATGTCGGGGTTGCCGATTATGAGGACTTCCTGCAGACCGACGCGCCGATCAATCCCGGCAACTCGGGCGGCCCGCTGGTCAACATGCGCGGCGAAGTCATCGGCATGAATAGCGCAATCGAGACCAACGTAGGGCAATTCGCAGGCGTCGGATTCGCGATTCCGGTGAACATCATCAAGGCGATGCTGCCCCGCTTGATCAAGGGCGAAAAGATTACGCGCGGCCTGCTCGGCGTCGTGATCCAGGACATTACGCCGGACCTCGCCAGTCAGTTTCACCTTTCCGATACCAATGGAGCACTGGTCGCGCAGGTTAACCCGGATTCGGCCGCAAGTCGGGCCGGCATCAGGGCGGGCGATGTCATCACCGCTTATGACGGCAAGGAGGTCGCCGGCACGAGTGAGCTGCGAAATCTGGTAGCGGCGACCGCACCTGGTACGAAAGTCGGGATCGATATCGTGCGCGACGGGAAACCGCAGACTATCACCGCGGTCATCGGCAAATTAACGGCCGAAGCCGCCGAATCGGGCATCGTGCCCGGCGCAACCGGGGGTGAACTCGGCAAGTTGGGGCTGACCGGCCGCACGCTGACGCCGGAGCTGGCCGGACAATCGAATCTGACCGGGGACAAGGGTGTGCTCATCACCAGCGTCGAGCCTGGCAGCGTCGCGTCGCTGGCCGGCTTGCGGGCTGGCGATCTGATTACACAAGCCGATAAACAGCCAGTCGCGAGCGTCGGCGGTCTGCGCAAGGTGCTCGCCAAGGCGGGTGACAAAAAAGGCGTTCTGCTGCTGATCAAGCGTCATGGCGCCAGCATGTTCGTCTATCTGAGCAAGCCGTAAGGCGGTGCGATCGTATGCATGCCGGGCGCGATTCGGCTTTCGCGCCTGCGCATGTTCCTCCCCGCGATGCGTCCGGCCAGTTGAACGTTGATTGACCAATCTCATAACTTCCCCAGAACAAAAGGCCTAGATTTCGCATTACGGCACCAAAACAAGTGACCGCGAGAAGTCGAATAGTGCGGTGGACGGAATGCACTTTATCAAGAGGGAAAAATGAACAGGACAATCAAACAATTTGGGCTGATTCTGGCCGCCGCGGCGGCATTGGGAATATCGGCAAGCACGGCCTACGCGCAGGACAATGGCTATGTCCAGGCCCCGGTCTCCGGCGTCACTGTAAAAGATCCGTTCGGCCTGTGCTGGCGCACCGGCTACTGGACTCCCGCAATGGCTACCGAGGAGTGCGATCCGGAGCTTATGCCGAAGCAGGCAGAGGCAGCGCCGGCTCCCGCGCCGGTGGCTCCGCCC
>DATKUQ010000228.1:0-10294 GCA_035530495.1 Burkholderiales bacterium | reverse complement strand
GCCCGGCTGCGCGCTGAGCGGACGCGCCTCGACTGGCCCCGAGGTGGTTACAGGGTTGACTTGCACCGTCGCCTCTTCCTGCTTGCCCGGCGGCGGTTTGATCCGCAGTAGCTGGCCGGGGCGTATCATATTTGGATCGCTCAGATTGTTCCAGGCGGCGAGATCTTTGTAGTCGAGGCCGTGGTCGAGCGCGATGCTGAACAGCGTGTCGCCGCTGCGGACCGCATAGTAATCGGAGCGCTTGCCGGCCGGAATCGGTGGCGGAACGGCTGCGCCGGAGGGCGCACGCTCGAATACCGGCGCCTGCACCGGCTCGCTGCTGCAAGCCGCAAGCAGCGATACTGCCAACCCAAGGATTCCCAGCAGTGCACCTACACGCATTATTCCACCCCCGTCAGCATGGGTACGAAACGCACGGCGTCCAGCGTCGTTTCACTGTAGCCGGAACGGGTGCGCTCCACCAGACGCAATACCTGCGCCGAGGCGCCGAACGGCAATATCATTCTGCCGCCGGGTGCCAACTGTTGCAACAGCGGCTGCGGCAACTGGCGCGCGGCGGCGGAAAGTATGATGGAATCGAAGGGCGCGGCCTCGGACAGTCCGAGGTTCCCGTCGGCATGCTTCAGGCGCAGATTACCCAGGCGCAGTCCGCGCAGGTTGGCGCGCGCCTTGGCCAACAGCGGAGCGATGCGCTCGATCGAATAGACCTCGCTTGCCAGCTGCGCCAGTACCGCCGCCTGGTAGCCGCAGCCGGTGCCCACCTCCAGCACCTTGCCCAGCTCGCGCCCGGCGCGCAGCGCCTGGATCATCAGGGCGACGACATAAGGCTGGGAAATGGTCTGCGAATAACCGATCGGCAGTGCGTCATCGTCGTAAGCGCGGCTTGCCAGCGCCTCCTCGACAAACAGGTGGCGCGGCACAGTGCCGAGCGCCGCTAGCACGGCCTCGTCGGTAATTCCCTGCGTGCGCAGGCGCTCGACCATGCGCGCACGCGTGCGCTGAGAAGTCATGCCTATGCCCTGCACCGGCGGCTGGAAGCGGCGGTTCATCGCTTCAACCAGTCGCGCAGCAGGGGAATCTGGCTCACGTGCGTGAGATCGATCTGCAAGGGCGTCACCGACACGCGCTGCGCCGCGACGGCACAGAAGTCGGTGCCTTCGCCCGCGTCCTGCGCGCCGCCGGGCGGACCGATCCAATAGACGGTTTCCTTGCGCGGACTGACTTCCTTGATCACCGGTTCGGCTTTGTGGCGCTTGCCCAGGCGCGTGATCTCAAGCCCGCGCAAATCGTCGTAGGCCACATCGGGAACATTGAGGTTGAGCAGCACCGGACCGGTCATGGGAGCGCGGCGCAAGCGCTCGACCATTTCCAGCGTCACCCGCGCGGCGGTGTCGAAATGCCTGCCGACCTTGCTGGCCAGCGATACCGCCAGCGACGGAATGCCGAGCAGATAGCCTTCGGTCGCCGCAGCGACCGTGCCCGAGTAAATGGTGTCGTCGCCCATGTTGGCGCTGAGGTTGATGCCCGATATCACCATGTCGGGCAGGTGATCGAGAAGGCCGGTCACGGCCAGGTGCACACAATCGGTCGGCGTGCCATTGACGAACAGAAAACCATTCGCCGCGCGCTTGACCGTAAGCGGCCGGTCGAGGGTGAGCGAGTTGGAGGCGCCGCTGCGGTCGCGCTCGGGCGCCACCACCGTGATTTCGGCCACGCCGGCGAGGACTTCGGCGAGAAGGGCGATTCCCGGGGAAAAATAGCCATCATCGTTGCTGAGTAGGATGCGCATGTGTCCCGAATTATAAAGGACAGCGCCCGATCTTGTACGGCGCGTGCGCCACGAAGCCAAGTGCCGCGACTGACGGGCGTGCAAGCCCCATGGCTTGCGGGCGGCGGAGCCCTCAGCAGGTTCCCGGCACCAAGATCGTACGGTCGATCTGCTTCACGTCGCGCAATCCGCAGAAAGCCATGGTGATGTCGAGTTCGTTGCGGATGAGCTCCAGGCACTTGGTCACGCCTGCCTCGCCCATTGCACCCAGGCCATAAACGTAGGCGCGGCCGATGAACACACCCTTGGCGCCCAGCGCGAGCGCCTTGATCACGTCCTGGCCGGAGCGCACGCCGCCATCCATCAGCACCTCGATCTTGTCGCCCACCGCCTGCGCGATCGGCGCCAGGGCTGCTATCGACGACGGTGCGCCGTCGAGCTGACGCCCGCCGTGATTGGAGACGACGATTGCGTCCGCGCCGGAGCGCGCCGCAATCTCGGCGTCTTCGGCATCCATGATGCCCTTGAGGATCAGTTTGCCGCCCCAGCGCTCCTTGATCCACTGCACGTCGTCCCAGTTCAGCGTCGGGTCGAGCTGGCTCGCGCTCCAGGTCGAAAGCGAGCTCAGGTCGCCGGCGGTTTCCGCGTGCCCCACCACATTGCGGAAGGTGCGCCGATTGGTCGCGAGCATGCCCAGGCCCCAGCGCGGCTTGGTGCTCATGTTCAGCATATTGCGTAAAGTGATCTTCGGCGGCGCCGACAGGCCGTTGCGGATGTCCTTGTTCCGCTGTCCCATGATCTGCAGGTCCAGCGTGAGCACCAGCGCGGAACAGCCGGCCGCCTTGGCGCGGTCGATCAAACGCTTGATGAATTCGCGGTCGCGCATCACGTAGAGCTGAAACCAGAAGGGCTTGCTGACGTTTTCTGCCACGTCCTCGATGGAGCAGATGCTCATGGTGGAGAGCGTGAACGGCACGCCGAACTTCTCGGCCGCGCGCGCGGCCAGAATCTCGCCGTCGGCATGCTGCATCCCGACCAGACCGACCGGCGCCAGCGCCACCGGCATGGCGAGTTCCTGTCCGACCATGGTGCTTTTCAGGCTGCGATTCTCCATGTTGACCGCCACGCGCTGGCGCAGCTTGATCCGGTCGAAGTCGCTCTCGTTGGCGCGATAGGTGCTTTCGGTCCACGAGCCCGAATCGGCGTAGTCGTAGAACATGCGTGGCACACGCTTCTTCGCCAGCAGGCGCAGATCTTCGACGCAGGTAATCACTGGGGGCATGGGGTCTCCGCGCGGGTATGGAAAAATGGGCTTATCCTAAGACAAAGCGCCGACGATTGCCAGATAAGCGCTCGGCTACGCGTCGCGGCGATTTTCGGGGTAGACTCAAATCACGTCAAAAATGGGGGAAACAAAAATGCTCGGCAGGACTGTTAGCGCGCTCGTCCTCGGCGCCATCATCGGCCTGGCTCAGCCTGCCGCGGCGTTTGCGGCGTCCAAGGCCGAAATCGACGCCAAGGTACAGGAGACGATCCGGGATTTCTACAAGCACACCAGCGCCGGCAAACACTTGGCACAGAGAGCGGCAGGCATGCTGGTGTTTCCGGAGGTGATCAAGGCCGGCATCGGCATCGGCGGCGAATACGGCGAGGGTGCGCTACTGATCAAGGGCAAAACCGCGGGCTATTACAGCACCGCCGCGGCCTCGATCGGCTTCCAGCTCGGCGCCCAGGTCAAGTCGCAGGTCATCTTGTTCATGAATCCAAGCGCGCTGCAAAAATTCCGCAGAAGCAAGGGTTGGAAGGCGGGCGTCGACGGCAGCGTGGCGCTGGCCACGCTGGGCGCGGGCGGCGAAATCAGCACCGAAACCGCGAAGAAGCCCATCATCGGCTTCATTTTCTCGAACAAGGGCCTGATGTACAACCTGACCTTCGAAGGCTCGAAGATTACGCGAATCAATCCCTGAGCCGGCCGCGCGTGCCGCCACTTAACACGGACCGGCGTCTGCCGCGATCCGGCGGGCGTTAGCGGTTCCAGGTCGCGCGCAGCAGATTATCTTCCTTGTTGTAGTGGAACTCGAGCTCGCCTTTGTACGCGTGCTGCAGCGCCTGGGCGAGATCACGCGCAAGATGGGCGTCGGTGGTCGTGACCATCACGCCGTCGGCACTGTCGACGACGGCCATGATCCGCTGCAGCGGGTGTTCCGCCTTTTCCTTCGCCTCGTGGTTGCGCATCAGATGCAGTATCTCGTCGCGATGCTGCAGCAGGAACTCGCCTTTCAGCGCCACGAAACCCGCGGGGAATTTATCGTGGATGCGGTGGCACGCCGGGCAGCGCTCCTCGTGCGCTGCCGCGGCCGCGGTACCCCAGGTCCAGCGGCCGCTCTGAAACACCGCGCCGCAATCGGGGCAGCGCGTAGGCTCGCGCAGTTTGCGCCCCGCCTTGTAGCTGTCGTGAACCAGTTCCTTGAACAGCTGCTCCCTGCTGATCGGCTGGAAACTACCACGCTCGCTTTTCATGACTGACCTTTCGTCGATTTGCATTCGTGCGCACCCCGTCGCGTCAGCAGCGGATGCCCTGCCGGCCGATTAATCCCGCCGCGGTCCACGAGGAGAACATACCCCCGCCCGTGCCGCGCCAGTATGATTTCCGTCAAACACCGCCTTTGCTCAAAGCGTCGGATTGCCTTCGTGGGCGTAGGTTTTTTCATGCTGTCGCTGGCAGGTGACGCAACGCTTCGCTGTCGGGTACGCGACCAGGCGTTCGAATCCGATGTCGCCGCCGCAGTCGATGCAGGTGCCGAAGGCGCCGGCCGCGATGCGCGCCCGGCCCGCCTCGATGTCGCGCAGTTCCCGCACTTGGCGGTCGATAATCGCAAGATTGAGATCGGCCAGCGCATCGCCAGTCGCCTGGTCGCCGCTGTCGGCCGGCGCCCTGTCGATCAGTTCCACATACTGCTGGTTTTCACTCTTCTCCAGCGCTTCCCGTACCTGCTCCAGCAGCGATTCGTATTGCTTGTCGAGTTCGCGCTCGAGCTTGGAACATTGGGTCTTGGTCAAAGCCATGATCTGTTCCTCCTTGGTGCAACCCGTTCTACCCCCGTCGGCCGCGTCAGAAGATGAGGGGATGCCGTGCCCTCATGCCCGCTAAAGCCCGTGGGCGTTGCGGAAATTCTGAAACTGCCCTATAGGACAAGGACATTGTCCGGGTCGCGCGGTTCCCTTGGCTTGACATTGCGCAACATCGGAGCGGATTGCCCGGCCGGCGAATTGCCGCCGCTCCCGGGTCAATCAGGCAGTGGGGACGGGTGGGTGCAGTGACGTCGGCGCGGCGCTCGCGCTCGAGCGCAGCAGCAAGTTCCAGCGGGCCATTCCCAGGGTCCCGAAATACCCGCCGTGCGCGAGACTTTCCTCGATGAGCCAGCGCGTAAGTTCATCCGCGCTTGCGGCCGGCAGTTCGCGCTCGGCGTAGGCTTCACCCTCGACGAAGCTTAGCGCCATACCAGCGCGACTGGCCATCCTGCGCATAGGCGTGTTGTCCGGAAGAAATACGACAAACACCTTCCTTATGCCGCAGATCTTGGCGCGCCGCAGCAGCCCTTCCATCAATTGGGTGCCTATCCTTTGGCAGCGCATGTCGGGCAGTACCGAAAACGCCATTTCACCGACTCCCGCGCCGCGGACCAACTCGGCCAATCCGATGATTCGCGCCTGTTCGTCAAACGCGGCGAGTATCGTATCCCGGGTGAAGTCGATCCGGTCCACGTAACTTGAAACGGTCTCATCGGAAAGCGAACAGCAGAAGCGCTTGCGACGGTCGTCCGGTACGAGCGCGAGATAGAAGTGTCTGACGGCTTCACGCTCGTACACCGTCAGTGGTCTTATGATCATTGAATCGATTTTCCGCGGGAAATCCGCTTGCGTCGCATTTATAACATATTGACGCGATGCACAATAGCGTATTATCTGATCGCCTACATCAGAAACGCAGATGGGAAAGGCGCGCTTTAGGGTTGCCTGCAAAAAAACTGTTGCGGCGCAGCATTGCTTGTTGTACTATTGATTCGCGGGGTTTCTCCTCCTCCTCCTTTGGAATCCCGTCTTCTAGCCGGTGGCGTTTCAACAAACGCCACCGGCTTTTTTCTTCCTCAGGGCCCGTGACAAACGGACTTTTATCAGCGCTTCTTAGATTTTTTCGTTTCCGACCCAGGCGTACCCCGCGCCCGCAGGAAGTCCCGGTATTTCATGTCTTCGTTCAACAGATGCTCGATCAATAATTGTTTGAGACGCAGGCCTTTCAGCGCCCAGACGAAGCTGATGTCGGTCCCCGCGAATTCTTTCACGACACGCTCAAACTGCTCCCTGAGTTCCGTATGCTTGGCTGTGTGGGCTGCAGTCTCCGGATAGTCCCACTGTGCCAGAAGCTGCTCTTCGTGCTCGAAATGATGCGCGGCTTCAGTCAACATCAGGTCCAGCGCACGCGCGACCTTCGCCTTGTCTTCGATTTCGACGATCGCCTTGTTCAGCTCATTCACACGCGCGATGAATTGCCGGTGCTCGTCGTCCATCTCGGCAACGCCTACACTCAAGAAATTGCTCCACGCAATTTCCCATTCGTTTTTCTCCAAGTCTCCCTCCTCAGGTTCGACTCGCCATGGATGCAAGCGCAAACTTCGCATCGTGCCGGGTTTGTTGCCGAAGCCATTGACCTGTATCAAGAATTACGCATTTTCCGCGGCAGGAACACCGGGTCGCTGCCGCTCCAGACTGCGAGGATAGGCATCGATTGTGCCGAACGCCGGCCGGCAATGCGCTATTCACAAGGCTAGCGCAAATGCACCTCGCCTAGCGTTGGCGCCTGCGTACGACAAAGACTTTTCAAAATAGCGTAAGATTCTGCCCGACCATAACATCACCGCGCCCGACCGCTGCGCAGAAAGGCGCCCATGAAAATCCCGAAGAGAATCCAACCGCTGGTCGACGAGGGGCTCGTCGACCAGGTCCTGCGCCAGCTTATGAGCGGCAAGGAAGCCGAGGTATACGTGGTCCGCTGCGGCGAAGATACGCGCTGCGCCAAGGTGTACAAGGAGGCAGACAGACGCAGTTTCCGCCAGAACGTACTGTATACGGAAGGGCGCAAGGTGAAAAACAGCCGCCGCGCCCGCGCGATGGAGAAAGGTTCGCGCTATGGACGCAAGGAGCAGGAGCAGGTCTGGCAAAGCGCCGAGGTGAACGCGCTGCATCGCCTTGCCGCCGCCGGGGTGCGGGTTCCGCGGCCGTACAACTTCCTCGAGGGTGTGCTGCTGATGGAACTGGTGACCGACGCGAGCGGCGACGCCGCTCCAAGGCTCAACGATTTGGCGTTAAGCGAAGCGCAGGCGCGCGAATACCATCGCACGCTGATCATGGAGGTGGTGCGCATGCTTTGCGCCGGCGTCGTCCACGGCGACCTGTCCGAGTACAACGTGCTGGTTGGCAGCGACGGGCCCGTAATCATCGACCTGCCGCAAGCGGTCGACGCCGCAGGCAACAACAGCGCCCACGCCATGCTAGAACGCGACGTCGACAACCTGAGCGCCTACTTCGGCCGCTTCGCCCCGGAACTGCGCAGCACCGACTACGGCAGCGAAATCTGGTCGATCTACGAAAGCGGCAAATTGCACCCGGAGCTTGCGCTGACGGGCCGCTTCGAGCGCAACGAGAAACCTGCCGACGTGCGCGGGCTCATACGCGAAATCGACGAAGTGATAAAGGAGGAAGCTGCGCGCCAACGCCAGAGGCAGGCGCTGGAGCGATAAATCCGCGCCGTTGCAGGAAAGCGTTTCCTTAGCCGCCTTCGATCTTCGGAATGAAGAAGATCTCGCAGCCCGGCCGCAGCTGCTGGTAATAGCCGACTTCGTGAATCTCGCCGTCTATGGCGACGCTGGTTTCTTCCTCCAGGTGTTCGCCCAGCCCGGGGTAGCGTTCGTCGAGCGTCCTGATGACGTCGTACAGGCTCTTCGCCACGATCTCGAATGCCTTCGCCCCGCCCGTGTAGTGACTGCTGAGGCTGCTGGTGAGAACGACCCGCGCCGGCGCCTGGTCCAAGGTCCTACCCTCCGCTGCCAGAATCCAGCGCGTGCAGCACCTTGGGCGGCGACATCGGCAGTTCGGTCAGGCGCCGGCCGATCGCATTGTTGATCGCGTTCGCGATCGCTGCCATTGTCGGGACGATGTTGACCTCGCCCGCGCCTTTCGCGCCGAACGGGTGATTCGCGTTGGGCACTTCGACGATCACCGCCTCTATCATCGGCAGATCCGATGCCACCGGGATCCGGTAGTCGAGGAATCCCGCGTTCAGAAGATGTCCCTCCCCGTCGTAGATGTACTCCTCATTCAAGGCCCAACCTATGCCCTGCACCACGCCCCCCTGCATCTGCCCCTCGACATAGCTCGGATGGATCGCCCGTCCGACGTCCTGCGCAACGATAAAGCGCAGGATCTTCACGCTGCCGGTATCGGGGTCGACTTCGACGTCACACAATTCCGTGGCGAATCCGGGCGCCGCGCCGCCCGCATTGACCGAAGCTTCGGCACCTATCGGACCGCCCGTCACCGCGCGCTTGGCCGCGATGGCCTTGAGCGACAGAGGCTCAAACTTGCCCGCGCTCTTGCCCGCAGGCTTGACGCAGCCGTCCTCCCACACCACCTCGTCCTTATCCACGTTCCAGATCATCGCGGCGCGCGCGCGCAGTTCGGCGATGACTTTGTTGCAGGCCTCGACCACGGCGATACCTGTAGCGAAGGTAACGCGTGAGCCGCCGGTGACGTGCGTGTAGCCGATCGAACCGGTATCGGCCACGGTAGAGCGGACGCTGTCGTATTCGATGCCCAGGGTCTCGGCCGCCATGATCGCCATCGACGCGCGCGAGCCGCCGATGTCCATGCTGCCGGTCGCGACCACGACCGTGCCGTCCTCGTTCACGTGCACCGTTGCGCTCGATTCCCCGCCGTTGTTGAACCAGAACCCGGAGGCGACGCCGCGTCCCTGGTTCTTGCCCAGCGGCGCCTTGCAGGCGGGATGATCGAGCAGCGCCTGGACGGTTTCGGAGTAGCCGTCGTGCGCATGCTTCGGCCCCCATGCGGTCGGCGTCCCCGTCCTGGCCGCATTCAGCAGCCTGAACTTCAGGGGATCCATGCCTATCCTGGCCGCGGCCTCGTCGAGCGTGCTTTCCACCGCGAACGCCGAGATGGGCGATCCGGGCGCGCGGTAGGCAGCCGACTTCGGCCGGTTGCAGACCACGTCGTAGCCGACCGAGCGCACGTTCGGGATGTTGTAGGGCGCGAAGCCGCACATGGTCGCGTTCATCACCGGCGAGCCGGGAAAGGCGCCCGCCTGAAACTTGAACAAGCCGTCGGCGGCGACGATCTTGCCGTCTTTCTTCACTCCGATCCTGACCGTCATCGACGATCCGGAAGTCGGTCCGGTAGCCTTGAACACGTCTTCCCGGCTCATCACGATCTTTACCGGATGGCCGGTCTTGCGCGAGAGCGCAGCCGCAACCGGTTCGACATAGATGACGGTCTTGCCGCCGAAGCCGCCGCCGATCTCGGCCGGATGCACCAGCAGGTCGCCGATATTCATGCCGAGGAGCCGCGCCGTAAACGCGCGCACCACGAAGTGGCCCTGGCTCGACGCCCAGATTTCCCCCTGCCCGTCGGCATCGAACCGCGCAAGGCATCCATGCGGCTCGATGTAGCCCTGATGCACCGGCGCGGTCTTGAAGCTCATTTCCACGATCTCGTCGGCCGCGGCGAAGCCGGCCTCGGGATCGCCGATTTTGAATTCGATCCGCTTCGAGATGTTCGACGGCTTGCTCGGCGGCGGCTCGACGCCACGCGTGATCATGTCCTCGAACAGCCGCGGCGCATCGGGGCGCATCGCCTCGTCGACGTCGATGACGTGCGGCAGCAACTCGTAATCGACCGCTATCAGCCGCAGCGCCGCTTCGGCGACGTCCTTGCTCACCGCGGCGACGGCGGCGACAGCATGCCCCTCGTAGAGGACTTTCTCGCGCGCCATGATATTGCGCGTCATGTGCCAGAAATTGACGGCGACGCGCTCGGGGCCGATAAATTCGTACTTCTGCTCGGGGAAATCCGCGGATGTGATCACCGCCCTGACGCCGGGCAGCGCCTGTGCCTTCGACGTGTCGATCGAGCGGATGCGGGCGTGGGCATGCGGCGAGCGCAGGATGGCACCCCAGAGCATGCCGGGAAGCGCGAAGTCGGCGCCGTAGCGGGCAAGCCCGGTCACCTTGGGCACGCCGTCCGGCCGCACCGGCCGTGTGCCGACGAGCTTCAACGTCTTTTCCTCGTGCTTGATCGTTTTCGCGTCCATGGTCATTTCCCCCGCATTTCGCTTGCTGCGTCTAGCACCGCATCGACGATCTTGTTGTAGCCCGTGCAGCGGCACAGATTGCCGGCCAGCCAGAAGCGGACTTCCTCCTCGGTCGGGTCGGGATTGCGCTCCAAGAGCGAGCGCGC
>DATKUQ010000227.1:0-2661 GCA_035530495.1 Burkholderiales bacterium | reverse complement strand
AACTGCCCTATACACTGCCCCGCATTGAATGAGTCCGAGAACGCGGTGCGGTTACCCAAGCTTTGCGCTACGGGTTCGCCGAGCTGCTTCAACGCCTCTGGCAACATCTGGCCGCTGCCGGTGCGAATGTCGATGCGGTTTGGGACCAGCAAGGCCCGGGGCTTGCCGTGGCGAACGCCCCGAACGTCGCGGACAACGCCTAAGGTTTCCTGTGTCGCGAGCAGGTCCAGGCCCGAGGCGGCACAAGGCACCAGCACGAGGTCCGCAAGGCCCAGAACCACCCCCAACGCGGCGTTTAGATGCGGTGGTGAGTCAATCACCACCAGGTCGGCATCGAGCTCGCGCACCTGGCGCGACCAGCCGGCCACTTGGCTGTCTGTTTCAAGGGGCAAGGCATGGACGGGGAAGGGCAACTGCCCGAGTTCGCCCCAGTGTGTCGCGCTGCCCTGCAGGTCGGCATCGACCAGCGCTACGGCATAGCCTCGGCTCGACAGTGCGCCGGCCAAGTGAACGGCTACCGTGGTCTTGCCGGCCCCGCCCTTGCGAGCTACCACACCGATGATGTGCGTCGTCCGGGTCATGCGGCAGGAGACTACTTGGTTTTGTGATGGCGGTCAATCGTGCCATCAAACAACCATGCCATCACGCAACCAAAGGCACGTCGGTCAGTCTCACAGGGGACGCAGCCCTATCGTGTGCGCGGTACCACCGCGCCGGCAATGCGTCGTAGAATCGCCCCACAGGACCACGATGAAAACAGAAACGCACACCGGCTTTAACCACGAATCCCTGCGCAGCAGAACTGCGATGAGCCATTCGTTGCCGCGCCAGGCGCCCGCGGTGGCGACTATGGCCGAGCTTCTATCGGTGGTTAGGGCGCTCCTGGGCACATCCCCTATCAGCGCTGTCGAGCGTGCCGTGCTGAAGGGGATTGCGGTCTCCAAGGACCCGGCCAGGGTGAGGAGCTTTACTGACGCTATTCGGCAGGGCGACGACCCCTTGGGGGCCGCTTACTGCCTCCTGAAATGCGCGAGGGACCGTCGCCCGAGCGGACAGACGTTCACGCCTGACGCGGTCGTGCGCGGGATGCTCGATTGGGCGGCCCGCGAGTCTGGGACCTACGCGCGCGTGGTTGACCCGGGCGCGGGGTCTGGCAGATTTACGCTGGCAGCGCTTCACCGATTTCCGAAGGCACGGGCGATTGCGGTCGAGCTCGACCCGGTGCTCACGCTCCTGCTACGCGCGAACGCCGCGGTGCTGGGATTCACCGACCGCCTGGACGTGGCCATAGCCGACTTTCGGAGGCTCTCCCTTCCCGCCATCAAGGGAAAAACCCTTTTCATCGGTAATCCGCCATACGTTCGGCACCACGGCATCAACACCGAGTGGAAAAACTGGTATTCGGACCGGCTGAAGAAGCTTGGTCACGGAAATAGCCAGCTCGCAGGCCTCCACCTACATTTTTTCTTGAAGGTGCTCGAGCTCGCGCGCAAAGGCGACGAGGGGTGCTTCATCACCGCCGCTGAATGGCTCGACGTCAACTACGGCAAAGCGCTTAGGGACCTCTTGAGCAACGGCTTGGGCGGCAAAGCCGTGTTCGCCGTAGCGCCCGAGCTTTGCGTGTTCGACGATGCGTTGGTGTCGGCAGCCATAGCCTGCTTCGCGCCTGGCTCCCTGCGCAAGTCCATCAACTTCAAGCGCATCAAGCAGGTGGCCGGCCTTGCGCGGCTAGATGGCGGGCGCGCCGTCGCGCTGGCCACCGCGCACAAGGAGCACCGCTGGAGCCCGTTCCTCGACACGGCGAAACGCGTACAGCACAAGGGCTTCATACCGCTCGGCGACCTGTTCCAGGTAAAACGTGGTCAGGTGACTGGCCTGAACCGCATATGGGTCGCCGGCGCCAGCACGCCGGCCGTGCCGCGGCGGTTCCTGGTGCCCTGTATCACCGACTCGTTCGATATCAGCGATGCCCCTGAACACCGCATCGCATCTGTTGACCAGCTTCGCCGCGTCATCGACCTGCCGGCGTCGCTTGATGGCCTGCCGGTGGATGAGCGGAAGGCCGTGGATTCATTCCTGAAATGGGCGGAAGCAGAAGGCGCCGCAGCGGGGTACGTCGCCCAGCACCGCAAACCCTGGTGGAGGGTTAATTTAAAGGACCCCGCGCCGGTGGTGATGACCTACATGGGGCGCCGGCCTCCGGTGTTCGCGCTGAACGCGGCCGGTGCCCGGTTAATCAACGTGGCGCACGGCCTCTATCTGAAGCAGACCTTGAGCAACGAGTACCTGGTCGCGCTCGTGCGTTGGCTGAATGCCAACGTGACAATCGCACAGGGCAGGGCATACGCCGGCGGGCTCATTAAATTCGAGCCGTCCGAGGTCATGCGCCTGCGGATTCCTCCTCCGTCAATATTGGTCCACGAGAAAAACAACAATGCCCGCTTTTCCGAAACCAGCCAGAGAGTGGACCTCCGCTGAAATAGCGGAGGACTGCGCCAGAGCAAAATCCGACTTCAGGACCCGGCGCACGTCCGGGCCACTGACCGACTACCTGTCGGAGTTCCCCTCCATCGAAAAAGCTGCCGACGATATCATTGCCAACCTATCGCGCATCCTCGCGACGCCGGCGGACCAGGCTCTCCTGGCGGATATCGTAGCGAA
>DATKUQ010000226.1:0-2126 GCA_035530495.1 Burkholderiales bacterium | reverse complement strand
CCCTCCCCCGCGAGCGCGACGATCGCCATCTCCGGCACTTCGGGCAGCGCAGCGAGATCGGCATACGCCGGGTAGCCCTGCACCTCGGCGCGCCCTGGATTCACCGGGAACACCTTGCCGCGGTAGCCGTACTTCTTCATGAACAGGATAGGCCGGCCGCCCACTTTGTGCGGATTGTCGGAGGCGCCGACTATGGCGATGGATGCGGGGTTGAGCGCAGCTTGCAGATTGCGGGACATGGGCTGGTTCGCGTGAAGTGATTGTTCGAAGGGAAACGCCGCCGGAGGAATTCCGGCCGGTTCGCCGCCCCGACGGATTATGCCACTACGGGCGTCTCGGTCCGCGGTAGCTCGCCCAAGGCGTCGCGATACGCCTCAGGCAGGCCGGTATGGCCGCTAAATCGCCACTTTCGTCGGCCGGTTCACCAGCACGATGCCGCAAGCGACCAGCAGGGCCGCGCCGAGGAAAGCCGCATTCAGCGGCTCGCCGAGCAGGACGACGCCGAAAGCGACGCCGAACAGCGGCGTGAGAAACGAGAACACCGCCAGCCTGCCGGCGAGATAACGCGTCAGCAGCCAGAACCAGGCGAGGTAGCTGGCGAAGGCGACGATCAAGCCTTGATACGCGACGCTGGCGATCACCTTGGGCGTGAGCGCGATGATTCCGGGTTCGCCCGCGATCAGCGATGCCAGCGGCAACAACAGCGCCGAAAAACCGAGCTGATAGAACAGCGTCTTGGTCGCGCTGACCGAGGTCAGTTTGGTCGCGCGGACCAGCACCGTAGTTGCAGCCCACAGCACCGCCGCGATGACACCGAAGACATCGCCGATCAGCGTCGAACCCTTGGCCGTGCTGAAGCCGTCGGCGAAAGCGAGCGCCACGCCCAGGAACGCCAGCATCACGCCGGTCCACTGCCCCGCGTTCAGGCGCTCGCCCGGCACGAACCACTGCAGCCCTAGAGCGGTAAGACAGGGCGCGATGTACACGAATACCACCATGCGCGAGGCGGTGGTGTGGGTGAGACCGGTGTAGATGAATACGAACTCGCCCGCAAACAGCGCGCCCGCCACCATGCCGGCCACGAGCGTGCCGTCGCGCGCCAACAACGGGATGCGGCGCAGCCCCGCCCAGACGAGCAGCACCACGGCGGCGATGACCGAGCGCAGTCCCGCCTGCAGGATCGGCGAAATGCCCGTGTTGGCGACTTTGATCGCGACCTGCTGTAAGCCCCAGCACATGCACAGCACCACCATGATGGACATGGCCAGCGCGTCTGCAGGTTTGCGCTCGGAAGACACTATTCGACGACCCGGTATCTGGAATAGCCGGCATCCTATCAGGAAGCGTTTGCCGAAGAACACTAATTTCCCGTCCCGGAGGCTCGCCGGGGAATGCTCACCAAGGCACGCTTCGCTTGCGTACGGCCTTGCCGTCGTTTCGGTGCGCCGCTGCGATTCGTGCGCGAATGACCGTGCCGGCGCGGCCGTATAGCGCGCGTTTGTGGCGTAATATTCGCATGTGTGCCGTGGGCACTTGAGCATTCCAAACTCAGGAGGGAATAAGGCATGGCAGGGATGATGCAGGACAAGGTGGTGGTGGTAACCGGCTCGGGCGGCGGCATCGGCCGCGAGTTCGCGTTGCTGATGGCAGCCGAGGGCGCCAAGGTCGTGGTCAACGACATCGGCGCTTCGGTCAGTGGAGAAGGCAAGGACGCGGGTCCGGCGCAGCAGGTGGTGAACGAGATCAAGGCCAAGGGCGGCGAAGCGGTGGCCAACACCGACAGCGTGTCCACCTGGATGAGCGCCAACGCCATCATCAAAGCGGCGATCGACCACTTCGGCCGCATCGACTGCGTCGTCAACAACGCCGGCAGCCTGCGCGACCGCAGGTTCTTCAAGATGAACCCGGAGGAATGGGGCGCGGTAATCGACGTGCACCTGAACGGCACGTTCTTTGTCAGCCGCGCCGCGGCGACTTATTTCAAGGAGCAGGAATCCGGCTCCTACGTGCACATGACCTCCACCTCCGGACTGATAGGCAACATCGGCCAGGCGAATTACGGCGCCGCCAAGCTCGGCATCACCGCGCTGTCGAAAATGATCGCCATGGACATGGCGCGCTACCAC
>DATKUQ010000225.1:0-7212 GCA_035530495.1 Burkholderiales bacterium | reverse complement strand
AGGGGATACCAGACTAATTATAGGAACCGCCAACGGCGGCCTAACCCATTCGACTGGGCCTGCGTGAAAAGCCGCGCAGCTGGTGAATTCAATCGCGGAACTTCCGCTTTCCCTCGCGCTCACCGGCTGGTTCGGGTCGAGAGTGTGAGTAGTGATTTTCGATAAGCAGCCGCTCGAATGTCGCCTCCTCCGTTTGTTTTGTCTGGCCTCGTCGAGCGGCAGCAATGTACAGTGCAGCCGCCGTCCTCGCTGCATACCTTCAATGGCCGTTTTGGCCGATCAAGAGTCTCACGATTCGTCTTGCCCAGGGTCCGGCTCGGCAGGACTTAGCCATCGTTCGACGCGATCAATTCTCGGCCGCCGCTACGACCGCAGCTGCTGTAACATCAGCCACTTAGCCGATCCCTCGACCGAGGGCCTCGGAACGGCGGCGCCAATACCGTGCCCGCATCATATACACTGTCGGTCGCGCATTTAGGCGCCCTAAATCGGAGCATCAATGAAGGGAAAACTGTTGTGGCTAGTCCTTGCCTTGGCCATTGCGGCGCAAGGCACAACGCTCGCTGCGGGGGCGGCGTACCCGCAGGCGCTGAAGCCCTTGCCGCAGGAGGCCGACGCGGCCTACCTCTCGGCTGAGGTGCTGGCCCGTTACCACTACAGGGGGGTGCCGCTCGACGCCGCCTTGTCGGCCAAGATATTCGACCGCTATCTGAAGACGCTCGATCCGGAGAAGCTGTTCTTCGTTCAGGCCGACATCGACCGGCTGTCCGTCTATCGGACCAAGCTCGGCGACGCCATCCTGCAGGAAAACCTCGGCCCCCCGTTCGCCATTTTCAATCTTTACGAGCGCCGCGCGGCCGAGCGCTTTTCCTACGCGCGCGCCCTGCTCAAGAAGGGCTTCGATTTCCACAAGGACGAGAGCTACCGCTACGCGCGGGAAAAGGCGCCGTGGCCGCAATCGGAAGCGGAAATGCACGATCTGTGGCGCAAGCGCGTCAAGAACGACTGGCTGCGGCTCAAGCTGGCCGGCAAGGACGACAAGAGCATCGTCCGAATCCTCGACAAGCGCTATGACAATTTTCTCAGGCGCATCGGCCGGATAAAGAGCGCAGACGCGTTTCAGACCTACATGAACGCCTACACCATGGCCATCGATCCGCACACCAATTACATGGGACCGCAGGCGGCGCAGGATTTCGACATTTCGATGCGGCTCTCCCTGGTCGGGATCGGCGCGGTGCTGACGCAGCTCGACGAGTACACCACGATAAGAGAACTGGTGCCGGGGGGGCCGGCGAGTCTTTCCGGCAAGCTGAAAGTCGGGGACCGCATTGTCGGCGTCGCCCAGGGCAAAGGCGGCGCCATGACGGACATCCTCGGCTGGCGCCTGGACGACGCCGTCGGGCTGATTCGCGGCGCGCGCGACTCGGTCGTCGTGCTCGACGTGCTCCCGGCCGGCGCCGGACCGGATGGCAAACACGAACTGATTTCCCTGGTCCGCAAAAAAATCAGCCTGGAGGAGCAGGCCGCGAAGGCCTCGGTCCAGTCCATCAACGACGGCGGCACCATTCACCGCATCGGCGTGATATCCCTTCCCTCGTTCTATGAAGATTTCGAAGCCAGGGAGAAGGGGGTCAAGGACTACAAAAGCGCGGCCCGCGATGTGGCGCACCTGCTGGACGGTTTGAAGGAGGACAAGGTCGACGGCGTGCTGATCGACCTGCGCAACGACGGCGGCGGTTCGCTGTCCGAGGCGGTCAAGCTCACCGGTTTGTTCATCGACAAGGGGCCGGTAGTGCAGCAGCGCAATGCAGGCGGCGAGATCTCGGTGGACAGCGATACGCACGCCGGCGTCGCCTGGGCGGGCCCGCTCGGCGTCCTGATCAACCGCGGTTCGGCATCGGCGTCTGAAATCTTCGCTGCAGCGATTCAGGATTATGGCCGCGGCATGATCATCGGCGCGCCGAGTTTCGGCAAAGGCACGGTGCAGACCATGGTCGATCTCGATCACATCGCCAAGAACAGCAAGCCGGAATTCGGCGAGCTGAAAATGACCATCGCACAGTTTTTCCGCGTCAACGGCGGCACCACGCAATTGCGCGGCGTGACGCCGGATATCCTGTTTCCCGCGGTTTCCGATCCGGAGGACTTCGGCGAATCCAGCTTCGACAATGCGCTCCCCTGGGCGCAGATCAAGCCGGCGGACTACACGCCCGCCGGCCAACTGAAAGACGTGATCCCGATCCTTGCGGCGATGCATGAAGCGCGCGTGAAAAAGGACAAGGACTTCCAGTACCTGCAACAAGACATCGCCGAATTGAAGCTCGAGCGCAAGAAAGACCTGGTCTCGCTGAACGAAACCGTGCGGCGCAAGGAGCGGGACGCCCAGGAGGCCCGGCTGAGGCTGCGCGAAGCACGGGCGGGCAGCGGCGCCCACCCGCACGCGCTCGGCAAGAAGCCGGCGGCGGAAGCGGACGCTGCGCTTCAGGACGACGGCCTGCAGACCGACGAGCGCAATCTCACCAATGAACTGGCCGCGGAAAAGATGCAGAAGGATGCCAAAGACGTTTTGCTGGACGAAGCCGTCCATATCGTCAGCGACGAAGTGGCGGTGCTGAAAAGCGACGCCAGGCTCGCGGTCAGGGTCAAGCCGGGTTCGGCGTCGAAGCCGGATTAGAAACGCGGGCCGCCGTGCATGGCGGCGGTTCGAAAGCGTAGTCCGTAGCGGACTGGCCAATCAACCGGAAGCACGATGCCCGCCGAATCGGAAAAAAAAGAAGGCCGCAATGCCCAACAGGAGGCGCAGGAGCGCGCGCCTGCGGCCACACCCCACAGCGATTCGTTCGCGGTTCTAGCCGTTGCCGTGCTCGGGGTCGTCTACGGCGACATCGGCACCAGCCCGATCTACGCCCTGCGCGAGTGTTTCGCCGGCAAGAATCCCATTCCGACTACGCCGGACAATGTCCTGGGCATACTCTCGCTCATTTTCTGGACCCTGCTCCTGGTCATTTCGCTCAAGTACATGGTCTACGTGCTGCGCGCCGACAACCGCGGCGAGGGCGGCACCTTCGCCCTGCTCGCCCTGCTGCGGCCGGATCGGGATCAGGGGCGATGGAACCGCCGCGCCCTGATCCTGCTCGGCATCCTGGGCGCCTCCATGCTCTACGGCGGCACCATGATTACCCCGGCAATCTCGGTGCTGAGCGCGGTGGAAGGCCTGCAGGTCGCCGCACCTGCGCTGCATGACTTCGTGATACCCATTACCGTAATCATCCTGATCCTGTTGTTTGTCGTACAACGCCATGGCACCGCGACCATAGGCGCGGTGTTCGGTCCGCTGACGCTGGTCTGGTTTGTCGTGCTCGCCCTGCTCGGAATCCGCGGCATCCTGCAGGCGCCCGCAGTGCTGCTCGCGATCAATCCATGGCATGCAGTCAAATTCTTCCTGGACAACGGCAGGACCGGCTACTTTGTCCTGTACGCCGTGTTCCTGGTCACCACGGGCGGCGAAGCGCTGTATGCCGACCTCGGCCACTTCGGCCGCAAACCGATACGCAAGGTCTGGTTCGCCTTCGTTCTGCCGGCGCTGCTCCTCAATTACTTCGGCCAGGGCGCGCTGCTGATCGCCGATCCGTCCAGTAGCATCCATCCCTTCTTTCACCTCGCGCCTTCCTGGGGACTCTATCCCTTGATCATTCTGGCCACGGCCGCGACCGTCATCGCTTCGCAGGCAGTGATCACCGGCGCCTATTCGCTGACGCGCCAGGCGATGCACCTCGGCCTGTTTCCACGGCTCACGGTGGCGCAGACCTCGGCCGACGCGCGCGGACAAATCTACATGCCAGCGGTGAACTGGATCCTGATGATCGCCGCGATCGGCCTGGTGCTGGCGTTTCGCTCTTCCGGCAATCTGGCGGCGGCCTACGGCGTGGCGGTGAACTCCACCATGGCGATTACCACGGTGCTCGCGTTCAGGGTGGCGCGCGAGCGCGGCGGCTGGAGCCTGCCTGCGGCCCTTGCGTTCCTCGTCGGATTCCTCGCGATAGACCTCGGTTTCCTCGGTTCGAACCTGCTCAAGATACCCGACGGCGGATGGTTGCCCTTGTTGATCGGCGCGCTGTTGTACACCGTCATGACGACCTGGCGCCGCGGCGCCGAAATACTCGCCGAGCAGATTGCAAATACGACGCCGACCCTGGAGACATTCATCGGTCGCGTGACCAACGAACACATACCCCGCATCCCCGGCACCGGGGTATTTTTTACCGGCCGGCTCGATCAGACCCCGCCGTCGCTGCAGAAACTGGTGCGGCACACGAACGTCCTGTACGAGAACGTGATCGTGGTGACGGTCGTGATCGAACCTGTGCCCACAACCAGTTCGGACGAGCGCATGGAATTTACCCAGCTCGACATCGGCTTCTATCGGATCGTGCTGCGCTATGGTTTCATGCAGACGCCCAACATTCCTTCAGAGCTGAGCGCCTGCGCTGGACTCGGTCTGGCGCTGGATCTGGATCAGATCCACTACCTTATCGGCCATGTCGATCTGCTCGCCGGGCGCAAGCGACACGGCATGGTCATCTGGCGCGACAAGCTGTTTTCGTTTATGGCAGAGAACACTGAGGACGCTACCGCCACCTATCATCTGCCCGCCGCCCAGGTGATGACGGTGGGACTGCAGGTCGGGATCTGAATGCCGGGCTAGCACACGGCGTTCTGCACCCGGTGCTTGGCCAGGATGAAATCGGCGTGCGCAACGTAGAGCAGGTCCGCAAGCTTGCGTACCAGCTGATCTTCATACACGTCGATGTCGCCGTCGGCCATCGCCACGCGCCACAGCCGTTCGATAAACTTTACCTTCTGCTCGGGCGCATAGACCTTATTGATCAGGTCCACCGGACGAAAATAGGACGTCAGGCGGTTTTCCGGCCGGCCGGCATTCGCAATCATCGGCTCAAGCTCTTCGTTCGGGATGCCGAATTCTTCGCGCATCGCCTGCGACACAGCCTTGCGTTTGCGCTCGGCGGCGGGAGATTCGAGACGTGCGACTTCCATCAACAAGCCGCAGCAGGCCGCCTGCAGCGCCTGGGCCTCGCGTAGCGCGCGCGTTTCCGGGCTGGGTGAGACCTTGTCGATGATGTCGCGGAACTTGGCCAGTATCGATGTGGGCATAGGCGTGTCGGTGATGAGTCCGGGTCCACGGGCGGGCGCCGCCGTCATCCGGCGTACGCGGCCACCACGGAGGCTACTGTGTGTAGCTGGACTTTAGCGCCGGCGGCTTAAGCCAATATTAAGCCGTTTCAAAATGCGCCGTCATTCCGAGGCCCTCCGCCGAGGGGATTTCCCCGTCAAGCGGGATCAAGACCTCCGGGGCGTCGGCCGAGGAATCTGCTTTTTGTCGGATTTACAGGCGGGTTCAAGCGATGCCGTCCTGCTGCGCGGTACGCGCCAGCGCGCGCAGCAACTCTCCCAAAGACCAGGCTTGAAACGGGCAGCCGCGCGGCGTGTGGGGAGCATCGCCGTCGGCGATCTCCGCTACATGCCCGAGTCCCGCGGTTTCGAGATGCGCTTGCAGCGGCGCGAGAAAGCGCCGGCGCGCTTGCTCGCGATGCGCCGCGTCGTCGCCTTCGACGCGCAGCCAGGCGTCGACGAACGCTGCGATGAGCCAGGGCCACACTGTGCCCTGATGGTAGGCGCCGTCGCGCTCGGCCACGCCGCCCTCGTAGCGTCCCCGATAGGCCGGATCCCGCGGCGCGAGCGAGCGCAGCCCCATCGGCGTCAACAGCTCGCGCTCGACCGTCGCCACGACCGCGCGCGCCTGCTCCCCATCGACGAGCGCATGCGGCAGTCCTCCGACGGCGAGAATCTGGTTGGGGCGCAGGCTCGCGTCGATGCGGCCGCGCTCGTGATCGGCGTCGACGACGTCATAGAGGCAGCCTGCGGCAGCGTTCCAGAAGCGCTTGCAAAACGCTGCCTGCGCCTGCTCGGCGATCGCGCCATCGCGACCGCCGACGCAGCGCAGCGCGTTGATCCACAGCGCCTGCACTTCCACCGGTTTGCCGATGCGCGGCGTCACCACATGATCGCCGACCTTTGCGTCCATCCAGGTGAGCTGCACGCCCGGCACGCCGCAGGCGAGCAGACCATCGCTGTCCATGCGGATGCCGTAGCGCGTGCCTGCCGCGTAACCGTCGAGGATAGTCCAGCATGCCTCGATCAGCGTGTCGCGCACGCGCGTTTCGGGACGCGCAGCCTCGAGGAATTCGTGCACCGCGACCACATACCACAGCGAGGCGTCGACCGAGTTGTACTCGGGCGCCGCGGCGTCATCGGGAAAGCGGTTCGGCAGCATGCCTGCGGACACCGTGCCCGCCCACGCCAGCAGTATGGACGCGGCGAGATCATAGCGCCCGCGCCCTGTGCACAGCCCGCGCATCGCGATGAACGTATCGCGCCCCCAGTCGGTGAACCAGGGGAATCCGGCGAGGATCGTGTGTCCGCCTGCGCGGCGGACGATGTAGGACTCGGCGGCGCGATCGAGCGGGGCGAGCGGCTTGCGCCGCGCCGCCTCCAGCGCGCGCACGCGCTGCGCCAGCGCCGGCGCGTCGACGCCGACACCGTCGCCGGCGCGCAGCACGAGCACGGCTTCGCCCCGCGTCAAATCGAAACTGAAAGTGCCGGGCGCGGCCAGGTCCTCGATGCAGTCGAGTCCGCGCGCCGCTTCCTCGCGGTAGAGGAAATTGCGGTACCAGTCGGGCTGATGCCGATAGGCGCCGTTGCTCAGCGCGGCGATCGCGGGCAGCTGCGCATAGGGCCGCCAACTCACGTTTCCGCCTGCGATCCAGGCGGAGAAATCGAAAGCGGCGTTCTCGCGCATCAGCGCGTGGTAGTCGCGTCCCGACAACAGCGGCCGCACGTGGAGCAGCGCCGGCGTGCCGCCGCGGGCAAGGCGCCAGGCGAGCAGCACGCTGCCGTCGACGCGATCGACGATGCATTCATGCACGACCTCGGTGCCAGCGGGGCCGCGAAAGGTCCACGTCGGCCAGGGCTCGTGGGCGAACGCGACGAGCAGGTCGAGCCCGCGCGGATGGACGACGTCCGGCGCATAGTGCTGGGTGCTGAGCGGAAAATCGCCCCCGTTCGCTTCCACCCAGGCTTCGAACCCGTTCACCAGCACGATGCGCCCGGTAGGCGATTTTCCGCTCAGCA
>DATKUQ010000224.1:0-9854 GCA_035530495.1 Burkholderiales bacterium | reverse complement strand
GGTGCTTTAAGCAGTTTTAATCAATAATGGCGTTCGAATTTCCCGCGATTTGCCGGGAACGGAGAGCTTGGCATGAACATAAGTGCATTATGCGTAGTACGGAACCGAAGCCGGGTTTGTCCGGTCTACATTGGCAGCCGGATATCGGCTTGACCGGCGGATTGACCCTCCAATCGCTAATCGCTTCCTACCGCTCGCAGGCTCTCGAAGGATGGTATTCACCTCTCCGACTCCGGCTTTGCACCGGGCGGCTCGCATGACGATGCGCGCGGCGTGGCCGCTCGCGCTGTGCGGCGCGCTCGTCGCATGCAGCGTCGGCCCGCCCTACGTCAAGCCGTCAGCGCCCGGGGTCGAACGCTATACCGTATCGCCGCTGCCGAGCACGCTTGCCGCTCCGAACACCGCCGCCGCCGGTCAGCGCTTCGATTACGGAGCGCCCGTGGCGACGCGCTGGTGGGACCAATTCGACTCGCCCGCGCTCGACCGCCTGATGGCGCAGGCGCTGCAGCACAATCCGGGGCTCGAGGCCGCGCAGCACACGCTCGAGCAGGCGCACTACGAGTTCAAGGCGGCGCAGGGAATCTTCTATCCCCAGGTCGCGCTGGATGCGGGTGCGCAGCGCACGCGCAGTTCTGGGGCGAGCTCCGGCGGGCGCGCCGGCCCGCTTGAGTACAACATGTATACAGGGCAGTTCAACGTCAGCTATTACCCGGACGCTTTCGGCCTGAACCGGCTGGTTGCGCAAAACGCGCAGGCGCGGGTCGACGTGGCGCACGAGCAGTTGCGCGCGGCGCAGCTGGTCATCGAGGGCAACGTCGCCAACGCCGCGATCAGGCTGGCGGCGCTGGGCGAACAAATCGAGGCGACCGAGAAGAGCATCGCCGACGAGCGGGCGATCCTCGAACTGATACGCGGCCAATACGCCGCCGGCGCGGTGTCGCAGCTCCAGGTCGCGACTCAGGAGAGCCAGCTCTCGGGCACCGAGGCCCAGCTGCCGGCGCTGCAGCTCGCGCGCGACCGTACGCACCATTTGCTCGCGACCTATTTGGGCGTGTTTCCATCGCAGGCCGACGGCATGCCCGTTCCGCCGCTCTCGGCGCTGCATTTGCCACCGACCCTGCCGGTGAGCCTGCCGGCGACGCTGGTGCGCGTGCGTCCCGACGTGCGCGCCGCGGAGGCGCAGCTGCGCGCGGCCAATGCGCAGGTCGGCGAGGCGGTCGCGCGGCTTTACCCGAATCTCCAGCTGAGCGCCAGCATCGGCCAGCAAAGCAACGGCTGGGGCGCGTTCTTCGATCCGGCGAGCCGGATCTGGAGTCTCGCGGCGGCCGCGGCGGCGCCGATCTTCGACGGCGGCACGCTGCGCGCGCAGAAGCACGCCGCCGAGGCCGCCTATCTGGCCTTGTTCGCGAATTATCGCGGCACGGTGCTCGCGGCGTTTCGCGATGTGGCCGATGCGCTGCGGGCGCTGCAGCGCGATGCCGATGCGCTGCAGGCGCGCTCGCGCGCCCTGGATGCGGCGCAGACCGGCTTCGAACTGGCGCGCAGCCAGTACCAGGCCGGCGCGGCCGACTACCTCGGCATGCTGACGAGCGAAGTGCAGGTCCAAAATGCGCGCAACGCCTACATCGTCGCCGAGGCGCAACGCTACGCCGACACCGTCGGACTGTACGTCGCCCTTGGCGGCGGCGTGGCCGATGCCGGCGCCGCGGGCGCTTTCCCGGCGGGCAAGCCTGCCGCAGTCCAGGAGAACTGATCGATGGCCCAATCCAACGTCCGCGTCGTCGTCTTGACCGTGATCGTCGTTGCTCTCGCGCTCGCAGCGCTGTTCGGCTACAAGGGCCTGCAGGACCGGCGCGCGCACGCCGCGCAGACGCATCATGGTTCGTTCGCCGTGAGCATTTCCGCCGCGCCGGTGCAATCCATATCGTGGCAGCGCCGGATCAGCGCGGTCGCGAGTCTGGTGGCGCTGCAAGGCGTGCATCTCACCCCGCAGCTGCCCGGTCAGGTGACCGCACTGTATTTTCATTCGGGGCAATACGTGCACAAAGGGCAGCGCCTGCTGCAGTTGGACGATTCCAACCAGCTCGCCCAGCTTGCCGTCGACCGCGCCGCAGTCGAGCTGACGCAGGCCAACTACGAGCGCGCGCGGCGCCTGTATCGCACCCATGCGGCGAGCGAAGCCGACGTGCAGGCCGCGCACGCGAAGTATCAGACCGCCACGGCTGCGGTCGTCGGGGACCGGGCGACGCTCGCCAAGCTCGCGGTGAGCGCGCCGTTTTCCGGGTGGCTGGGAGTGCGAGAAGTCAGCATAGGGCAGTACTTGTCGAATGGCACCGAGATCGTGGCGCTGAACGTCTGGGATCCGCTGCGCGTGCAGTTCGCGGTGCCGCAGAGCGAAATGGCGCTGATCCAGGTCGGGCAGACGGTGCGCATCGACGTCGACGCCTTTCCCGGACAGAACTTCATCGCGCGGGTGACCGCGCTCGGCTCCGAGGTCGACGCCAACTCGCGCAACATCACGGTCGAAGCGAGCCTGCCGAATCCGAAGCACCTGCTGCGGCCCGGAATGTTCGCGCAGGCGGAGCTGCTGGTGGGCGCGCCGCAGAAGGTTCTGGCCGTACCGACCGAGGCCGTCACCTACAACACCTACGGCGATTTCGTCTACCGCGTCCAGAAGCGCGGCGGCGAGCAGGTGGCGGTGGCGACGCCGGTGCGCACCGGCGACACGCGCGACGAACTCACCCAGGTGCTGAGCGGCCTCAAGGAGGGCGAGCAGGTGGTGACGGCGGGGCAGGTCAAACTGCATGATGGCGCGGCCGTGAGCCTCGCGCACGGCAAAGCGAACTGAGCGACAGCGTGCGCTTCACCGACCTTTTCATCCGCCGGCCGGTCCTCGCGACCGCACTTAACCTCGTCATTCTGCTGCTCGGGCTGCGCGCCTGGACCGGCATGAGCGTGCAGGAGTACCCGCAGGTCAGCAGCACACTGGTGACGGTCAGCACGGCCTATCCCGGGGCCGACCCGAGCACGGTGCAGGGCTTTGTCACCTCGCGCCTGGCGCAGGCGGTCGCCGCAGCGCCGGGAATCGACTACATGACCTCGAGCAGCTCGGAGAGCCGGTCGACGATCACCGCGTACATGAAGCTCAACTACGATCCCAATGCGGCGATCGCGCAGATCATGGCCAAGGTGCAGCAGGTGCAGAACCTGCTGCCGCAGGGTACCCAGGCGCCGGTGATCAACGAAACGGTGGGCGACACGACCGCGCTCATGTACCTCGCGTTCTACAGCAAGACGCTGTCGCAGCAGCAGGTGAACGACTTCGTGCTGCGCGTCGCGCAGCCCAAGATTCAGGGGGTGGCCGGGGTGGGGCAGGCGCAGATCGTACCGGCCGGCACCGGCGCGGACGGCAACAGCTTCGTCATGCGCGCCTGGCTCAATCCGGACCGGCTCGCGGCGCTGCATCTCACACCGGCCGACGTCACGCAGGCCCTGGCGGCGAACAACTTCATCAGCGCGGTGGGACAGACCCAGTCCGACAACATTACGCGCACCATCACCGCACAGACCTCGCTCGAGGACGCGCAGGCTTTCCGCAACCTGGTGATCAAGCGCAGCGGAAACAGCCTGATCCGCCTCGGCGACGTCGCCAAGGTCGAGCTCGGGGCGCAGAACTACGTCCAGGCGGTCTACTATAACGGCACGCCGGCGGTGTTCGTCGGCGTGTACCCGACCCCGGGGGCCAACGCGCTCACGGTGGGCGAGGGCGTGCACCGCGCGTTCGCGCAACTCGGCGCCGCGCTGCCGCCGGGCATCCAGGCCGTCGTTCCCTACGACGCCAGCGAATACATCCAGCGCTCGATCGACGAGGTGATGTACACCATCGGCATCACCCTGGCGGTGGTGGTGGTCGTGATTTTCATGTTTCTCGGCTCGATGCGCTCGCTCCTGATTCCGGCGGTGGCGATTCCGCTGTCGATCGTCGGCGCCGGCATGTTCATGATCGCCGTCGGTTACAGCATCAACCTGCTGACGCTGCTCGCCGTGGTGCTCGCCATCGGATTGGTGGTCGACGATGCGATCATCGTGGTCGAGAACGTGCACCGGCACATCGAAGAAGGGAGCACGCCGCGCGAGGCGGCGTTCAAGGGCGCGCGCGAACTCGCATCGCCGATCATCGTCATGGCCACCACGCTCGCGGCGGTGTTCGCCCCCATCGGGCTCACCGGCGGGCTCACCGGCAGCCTGTTCTCGGAGTTCGCGTTCACGCTGGTGTTTACGGTGGCGATCTCGGCCGTGGTGGCGCTCACGCTCTCGCCGATGCTGTCCTCGCGCGTGCTGCGGCACACGCCTCCGCGCGGCCTGGCGCATGCGCTCGAAGCGGGTTACGCGCGGCTGCGCGACCGCTACGACCGTTCGCTCGCCGCGGTGTTGCGCCATCGCGCCGCGGTGCTGGTGGTGGCAGCGGGGGTGTTCATCACGATCCCGGTAATGTTCCTCGGTACGCCGAGCGAGCTCGCGCCCACCGAAGACCAGGGCCTGATCCTGGTATCGGCCACCGGACCGGCGACCGCGACGCTGCACTACCTCGACGGCTACTCGACGCAGATCCGGCGCATCATGGACAGCTACCCCGAGACCAAGCAGGTATTCGAGATCAACGGCCTGTCTCTCGGTGGCGGCGGGGGCTACAACGGCTTGATCGCCGGCATGAAACTGCGCGACTGGAGCGAGCGCTCGCGGAGCCAGATGCAGCTTCTGCCTCTTCTGCAGGGCAAGCTCGCCGGGCTTACCGGTGTGCGCGCGGCAGGTTTCCAGAAGCCGTCGCTGCCGGGATCCCCGACCGGCTTTCCCGTCCAGTTCGTGCTGACCTCGAGCAGCGGCTACGGCAATATCGAGCAGGTCGCCAACGCGTTCATCGCCAAGGCGATGCAAAGCGGCGACTTCGCCTTCCTCACCAAGGATCTGCAATACGACAATCCCGAGGTGCTGGTGAAAATCAACCGCAGCCTGGCGGGGGACCTCGGCATCACCATGGCCAGCCTCGGTGGTAATCTCGCACCCTTGCTGAGCGGCGGGTACGTCAACCGTTTCAACCTGAGCGGCCGCAGCTACGAGGTGATTCCGCAGGTGCCCGATCGCTTCCGCGCCGATCCCTCGCGGCTGCGCGGGTACTACGTGCGCGATGCGGCCGGCGGCCTGATCCCGCTTTCGACGCTGATCTCGGTGGAGACGCGCGTGACGCCCGAGTTCCTGCCGCAGATGCAGCAGCTCAATTCGGCCACTATCGAGGGCGTGATGGCCCCCGGCGTGACGCTGGGCAAGGCGCTCGACGATCTCCATGCGCAGGCGCAAAAGGATCTCCCGCCCGGCTTCAGTACCGACTACGCCGGCCAGTCGCGCCAGTACGTCCAGCAGGGCAATACCTTCCTGGTGACGTTCGCGCTTTCTATCGTGCTCGTGTACCTGCTGCTCGCGGCGCAGTTCGAGAGCTTCCGCGACCCGCTGATCGTGATGGTCACCGTGCCGCTGGCCATCTCCGGCGCGCTGGTGTTCCTGTACCTGGGCGCCGCGACGCTCAACATCTATACCGAGGTCGGCCTGGTCACGCTCATCGGCCTGATCACCAAGCAGGGCATCCTGATCGTGCAGTTCGCCAATGTGATCCAGGAAACCGAGGGTCTGGACCGCGCCGCCGCGGTGCAGAAGGCCTCGAGCATCCGGCTGCGGCCTATCCTGATGACCACCGGGGCGATGGTGTTCGGCGCCATGCCGCTGATCTTTGCCGTGGGCCCCGGCTCGTTGAGCCGCTTCGACATGGGGCTGGTCATCGCCTCGGGTCTGGCGATCGGCGCGCTGTTCTCCCTCTACGTGGTGCCGGCGATCTACACGTATCTGGCGGCGGACAAGTCTGCTGCGCACGCCGAGTCAGCGCCGGAGTCGGCAGCCGAGACGGCACCGGAGGCGGCGCACTGAGACGCGCGCCGGCAAACTCGCAGCGCCGCGCGGCCTCGGCGCGGGGCCGAACTCGCGCTATATTGGCCGCGGTATGACCGGCGGAACGCTGCTTGGGCTGACTTTGTTCTCGATGGGCTGGCTGTTCTTCCTCGTCGGCGCAGGGGTCAATTTCACCGCCTGGCGCAGATACCGCAAGGCGCCGGCCGGGACGCGTTACGGCGGCATACCGCTGCTGCCCGGAATGATCGGCTCGGTCGCGGCGTTTTTCAGCGTCGGCGCCTTGCTCAAGGGGGGCTGGCACGTGCCCTGGCCGTGGCTGTGGATCCTGCTGCCGCTGTTCCTCGACCTGGGCTGCCTCGGTCGCTACGTGCTCGCGCTGCTCGGCCTCGGCGGCCGGCCGCCGGCATAGGAATACCGCAAGGCAATCTTATTCCGGAAGCACGAAACCTTCCTCGCGAAACAGCTTCAGACACGCATCGACGACGACCAAGTCATAGGCAGTGCCCCGGCCGCGCTCGATTTCCTGTAACGCAGGTTCGATACCCAGCGATGCCCGATAGGGGCGATGCGAAGCCATGGCCTCCACGACGTCGGCAACCGCCATGATTCGCGACTCCAACAGCATTTCGTCGCCCTTGATGCCACGCGGATACCCTGAGCCGTCCACACGTTCATGGTGCTCCCAGACAATGCGGGCGAGAGGCCATGGAAAGCTGATGTCCCGGAGAATTTCATAGCCGGCCTGTGGATGGTGTTTTATCAGTGCATATTCGATTGCGCTGAGTTTGCCGGGTTTGGACAGAATCTCCGCCGGGACGCGGACCTTACCCAGGTCGTGCACCACGCCGGCGAGGTGTATGGCGTGGATTTTCTCGTCCTCAAGACCCATTGCAGTGGCGATGGCGGTGGCCACGTCGGCGACCCGCTTCTGATGGCCGGCGGTATAGGGGTCGCGCATTTCGACCGTCGCGGCGATGGCTTGAATGGATTCCTCCAGGCCGCGTCGCAGGATTTCCGCATGGTGTTCATGCTCGTAGGCGATGGCGTTGCGCTCGGCCCGGGTTCGCAGGGCTGCAATCCCAAATGCGAGGTCTGCAGCAAGCTCTTCGAGCAATTGAATCTCCGCATCGTCGAACGCGTCCAAATCGTCAGCGCGAATGCTCAATACGCCAATGAATTTCGCGCCATCGAGCAGCGGCAGCGCAAGATTGGAAATGCAAACTGGACTGGCCGCCCGCGCCTTGGCGGCCGAATATGAAAGGCCGTCGGGCATATATCGGTCGATTGCCCGCTTCCTGGTTCGAATGGCTTGGGCAACCGGTAACTGGCCTTCCGCCGTATCGGCCCAGGTCCGCGTGACGCTGTCGCCGATGTAGCTTTGGTCGGCTTGCGCGCGGGCCATTGGGACGATGCTCTTCTCAGGGTCGTCCTTGGGGTAATCGACCGACGCCATGAGATAGCCGCCCGTCTCCACGACGACGCGGCAAACCCCGTGCAGGAGTCCCGACTCGCTGGTCGCGCGCACCAATTCCTCATTGCCTGCGGAGAGCGTTTTCAGCGCGCGATGCGCTCGGTCGCGGGCAATTTCAGCTTCCTTGCGCTCGGTGATGTCCGTCAAAAGGCCCGCTACCTGTACGGGCTTGCCGCTAACATCACCAATCACATTGGTGTTGGCGGCCAACCAATGGACAGACCCGTCTGGCCATAGCACCCGGTATTCCATTTGGCGGGCCGTGCCGGTCGTGTGGTCCCGCGCCATGGCATGAGTCAGGGCTTCGCGGTCCGCGGGATGCACCGCGTCCAGGAATTCCTTCGAATTCCGTGGGCCGCCCTCGGCCGCCATGCCGAATAGAGCACCCATGCTGCCGGACGACGAAAACCGGTCGTTGGCTAAATCCCATTGCCACGCGCCCATGTGCGCGGCCTCCATCGCGCGCCGGAGCCGTTCTTCGCTTTGCCGGAGTTTGTCGCCCGCGCTCTTCCATGCAGTGACGTCCCGCAGGGAAATCGCAATGCCGTCGCCCACCCGGACAGCTTGCTGCCGGAACCACCTGGTTCCCTTATCGGGCACTTCGTATGGAAATTCACTTTCAAAACGGTTTCCCGTGGTCGCGACCTGCGCGTATTCGTCGAATAACGATGGTGTCAGGTATCGCGGGAACAGCCCGAGGTAGGTATTGCCGATCGCCTCGTCGCGCGGTATTCCGATTTGCTGCGCGGCACGGGCGTTCATGGCGGTGATTTCGAAGTCGACGATACTGCCCGCGCTATCGCGCACGCTCTTGAACACGAAAAGGGCATCCGGGCTGGCGTCGGCGGCGGCGCGGAATCGGTCCTCGCTGGTTTGCAGCGAGACTTCGAGCCGGGCGTGCGCCGCGCGCGCCCGCACCCCAGCTATGCCGGAGGAGAGCGCTGCCGCCACTTCGGTAAGCAGTACGACCTCCTGCTCGCCAAACGACTCCGACTCCGCCGCATAAATCGAGAGCGCACCGATGACCGCGCCGTCCACCTTGACCGGCAGGGCAACTATCGCGTTGAGGTGGTGACGCTGGGCGTCTTCGTGCCACGGCAGCGTGTCCGGGTTCGTTATGATGTCATTCATCACTACCGTCGTGCCAAGGCGAATCGCGCTACCTGCCGGGCTGCGACCGCGAACGGTCTCCGCCCAGGTAACCTTCATCCCGGCTACGAGCTCTCCATCCAGGCCCCACCATGTCACCGGCGCGACGGATTTTTGCTCGTCGGACTTGGCGAACCAGGTTATCGCGCCGCGATACGCGCCTGTCTCGACGATGGCCCGGCACATGGATTCACTCAGCGTCCTTTCGTCCGGGGATTCGACCAGGGTCTGATTCCACGCGGACAGAACTTTCAGCGCGCGGCCGGCCAGCGCTAGGTCTCGGTTCTTCGATTCAAGTGTCTCGGCCATGTCATCGAATGACTGGGCGAGCGCACCCAATTCGTTGCGGACAACACCAATCCCGCTGCGTGCGCTCAAGTCTCCCGACCCCAGCCGGCGCGCAATTCCGGACAGAACGGAAACGGGGCGCAGTATCAGCCGCTCGACGCCAAACCATATTGCCGCCAGGGTAAGCAATAGCAGAACCGCTGTGCCAACCAGGACATTTCGAAAGTGGCTGTCGGCCTCGGCGGTGACGCTATCGGCGGCATAGCCGACCCAGAGCGTTATCGGACCGGTCCGGGTCGGCAAAAAGCGAGCGAGACCATAGACTCGCGGCACACCGTCGAATCCGATGTCTCGCGCAATGCCTTCACCGCCATGCGCGACGACAGCCTTGAAGAATGAAGTCTCGAAGGCGCTTGTGCCGACCCAGTGCTCCGGGTCGGGATAGCGTGCAAGCACTTGGCCCTGGGGGTCAATCAGGCCGACTCGCGCACCTTCCAGATACTTGCTGTTGTCCAAGGAATGATTGAGCCATGAGAGCCCGAGCCCGATGTGGAGGACGCCCCGGACTTCACCATTCCCGTCGCGTACGGCCTTGTAAATGGGAAGCACCCTCTTGCCAGTCACACGGCTATTGCGCGCTTCGCCGATTACCACGCCAGGTGACGCCAATGCCGCTTTGAAACCAGGCCAATCGGCGATGTTCACGGCTTGCTTTAGGGGGGTGGCGATGCAGACGACCTTTCCGTCCGGCAGTGCAAACATTGCGTTGGAAAATTCCGGAAACTGCTTGACCACCTGGGTGAAGTTGCGCTGGCATTCCTCTGCGTCGATGGGACGGTGCAAATCCGAGGATGAAACCAGGTGGGCGAATAACGCGTCGGCAAGCGTGATGTCCTTAACCGCCGCGACCGCAATCAAGTTGGCTGTGTTGGATAGCTCGTTTTGTGCGGCTTCGAGGCGCGCCTCGCGCTCCCGGACGGCCTGATAG
>DATKUQ010000223.1:0-5553 GCA_035530495.1 Burkholderiales bacterium | reverse complement strand
CTACCTGCGTCTCATGGCCTAGTCGGCGGAGATGCTTATTTCCGCCACTTATCAGGGCCCGGCCCCACATTACGCACACGCTCGATGTGAATTGTGGCATTGGCATTCAATTCTTTTGCTTTAGAGATTGCCTCCGCCTGGGTTGGGGCCACTGCGCTGGCACGATCAGCACCCGGTTTGAGGACTCGATAAGAACCATCTTCGCGTCGTTCAATGAAGAATTCGTCAGCCATTACTTTTCTCCACTATGAAGTTAGGGCAATGCGGGAAGCCGTATCTGCTCCCTCATCCATCATAGCCACGTTTGCCGGTCGATGATTCAATTCCGGCTCGGGGCATACGTTTGAAGAACTGCAAGCTGTTTCTCGCCGCTCTGCCGAACGGCAGGTTATGGCCGACCCCTGCCGGACGGCCTCTTGAGTAAGCCTTGCCAGTCCGACCGGCAATGATGCTGGTCAGGCCAGATGCCGGAATTGGGCAACTCGTTGGCAACAGTGGGCAGTTTGGCTGCCGGCCATGGTCAGTTTCGCTGGCGAAGCTGGTCAACTGCTGTGGCGAAAGTGGGCAGGTGGCTGGCGTTTTGCACCTTTGCCGCGTTCAGGTGGTCGCGCTGTTGCCGGAAAACAGTCAGCTGGCCGGCGAACCCCCGCAGCAGTACAGGCAACAGGGAGAGGGGTTGCATGGTTGGCGTACGGAAGGACGGCACTTTGTGACCTCCTGATCTGGGCAGAAGTTTGCCACAGCCAACGAACAGAGGGCGCCGCGCCAGGATTCAACGCACTGCCCGTCAGATAACTCCTACAGATCAACGCGGCAAAGGCCACTTGCGACGTTCGCTCCAGGCATGGACACTGAAGCTGTCCGGGAAGTCAGGTAACGAGGCGCCCCTGTCCGCCGCCGATGCACCGGATCACGCCACCCTACCGGGTGGCGTTCTTGATTCCGGTCGACGTTTCCATGCCTGAAGCGTGTTGGCGATCAGGTGGACTACGCCATCGACCCTTTCGATCCGCCCGTCGACAACCAAAAGGTGTGTCGTGGCCAGGAGCTGGTGATACCGCTCCACGACGTCGGGCCACAGCACTGCGTTGACCCAGGCGGTCTCGTCTTCCAGTGTCAAAAAACACGCGCCGCTTGCCGCCGGCGGCTGCTGCCTCGTGCCGATAAGCCCGGCCACGCGAACGCGCCGTCGGTGGGGTAACCGCGCCGCCTCGGCGAGCGTAGACAGGCCCTCCTCGGTGAAGACGCACCGGAGGAAGGCCATGGGATGTCCAGAGGTGGAAAGCCCCATCGTCGCGAAGTCGCTGGTCATCAGCGCCAGGCGATCAGGTGCATCCAGCGCTGGCACCGACTCTGCCACGGAACCGAACAGCGGCAGCGTTGCCTCGATACCGGTGGCCACCCAGCGGGCCACGTGACGGTGGCCAGCCAGGTGCTCCAGCGCGCCGGCATCGGCGAGCAGCGGCAGGTCGCGCTGGTCGAGCGCCGCGCGAGCCGCCAGGTCTGCCACGTCGCGGAACGGCGCCTCGGCCCGGGCCTGCAGCAGACGCGACACGCACTCGCGGTGCAGGCCGGCGATCTCGCGCAAGCCCAGTCTCACCGCTGGCCGGTGGCAAAAGGCGTCCGGTGCCAGTGGCCCGATGCTTTTGCCTTCAAGGTGCGCATCCCATCCGCTTACCTGCACGTCCGGCGGCCGTACCTCGATGCCGTGCCGGCGCGCATCCTGCAGGAGCTGGTCGCGCGTGTAGAAGCCCATGGGCTGGGCGTTAAGCAGCGCGGCCAGGAACGCGCTCGGGTAATGTGCCTTGAGCCAGGCCGAGGTGTAGGCCAGCAGCGCGAAGCTAGCGGCATGTGATTCCGGGAATCCGTACGCGCCGAAGCCGCGAAGCATCTCGAACAACTGCAGCGCATAGGCCTCGTCGTAGCCGCGCTCAGCCATGCCGGCCAGAAGACGTGCGCGGAAATGCTCCAACGTGCCGTGCCGCTCCCACGCACCCATCGAGCGCCGCAGCTGGTCGGCCTCGCCCGGTGTGAAGCCGGCCGCGACGACGCATAGCTGCATCACCTGCTCCTGGAAGATCGGCACGCCCAGCGTGCGCTCGAGCACGCTGCGCACCGCCGGCGAGGGGTAGCTGGCCACCTCCTTGCCCTGCCGGCGCCGCAGGTACGGGTTCACCATGCCGCCCTCGATCGGGCCGGGCCGGATGATCGCGGTCTGTACCACCAGGTCGTAGAAGCACGTGGGCCGAAGTCGCGGCAGCACCGACATCTGCGCGCGGCTCTCCACTTGGAACACGCCAACCGTGTCCGCCCGGCGCAGCATGGCGTAGGTCGCCGGATTGTCCGGCGGAATGTCCGCCAGCGACAGCACGCGCCCGTGGTGGCGCTCGATCAGCCCGAAGCAGCGCCGGATCGCCGTCAGCATGCCCAGTGCCAGCACGTCCACCTTGAGCAGGCCCATCGTCTCCAGATCATCCTTGTCCCACTGGATGACCGTCCGCCCTTCCATCGCGGCCGGCTCCACCGGGACCAGCCTATCCAGGCTGGACGCGCTGATGACGAAACCGCCGACATGCTGGGAGAGGTGGCGCGGCGTGCCGACGAGCTGGCTGACCAGCACCAGCAACCGGCGCATCGCCGGCGTGGTCAGGTCGATGCCCGCCTCGGTCCAGCGCACGGTCAGATCGGTGGTGTCGTGGCCGGCGAGCTGCGCCAGGCGTGCCAGCAGCGTGGTGTCGAAGCCCAGGACCCGGCCGACGTCCCGCACGGCGCTGCGCGGACGGTAGGTGATCAGCGTTGCGGCGAGCGCAGCGCGATCGCGGCCGTAACGGCCGTAGATGTACTGGATGACCTCCTCGCGTCGCTCGTGCTCGAAGTCGACATCGATGTCCGGCGGCTCGTGGCGTTCGCGCGACAGGAAGCGTTCGAAAAGCAGGTTGCCGTGCTCCGGATCGACCTCGGTGATGCCTAACACGTAGCAGACGACGGAGTTCGCGGCGGAGCCGCGGCCCTGGCAGAGGATGCCCCGCGTTCGGGCGAAACGGACGATGTCGTAAACAGTCAGGAAGAAGTCCTCGTAGCCCAGCTCCGCGATCAGCGCGAGTTCGCGGCCGAGCTGAACCGCGATGGGCGCCGGCACGCCGCTGGGCCAACGCGATCGAGCGCCCTGCTCCACCAGGTGTGCGAGCCAGGCGGTTGAGGACTGACCCAGCGGCACCACGTCGCGCGGATGACGGTAACCGAGCGTGCCCAGGTCCAGCGTGCAGCGTTCGGCAATGCGCAGCGTCGCGGCGAGCATCGGCGGCGGGTAAAGAGTGGCCAGCTCCTCGAGTGGGCGAAGGTGGCGCTCGCCGTTGGCGAACAGGTCACCGCCGGCGTCGGCCAGCGCCTTCCCCAGCCGAATGGCAGTCACGGTGTCCTGCAGAGCGCGGCGGCCGCGCGCGTGCATGTGCACATCGCCGGCGGCGACGCACGACAGGCCGTGCCGACTGGCCAGCGCATGGGTGTCCACCAGCACGGCGGGATCGTTCTCGCGTCGGTGAAGTTCGACCGCGATCCAGGCAGCGTCGGGCAGCACCGCAGTGAGACGGGCGGCCCACGTGTCGGCGCGCGCATCGACATGGCCCTGCGGGTCGGTCGGGATGAGAAGCGCGATCACCCCATCCAGGCTGGACTGCAGGTCCGTCCACAGGGCACGGTAGCTCCCTTTCGCTGCACGCGATCGTGCCGCGGTGATCAGCCGGCACAACGTGCTGTAACCGGCAGTGTTGATTGCCAGCAGCACCAGCTTGGCGCCGTCCTCCAGGCAGATCTCAGTTCCCACGATCAGCGGCACGCCGGTGGCGCGCGAGGACTCCAGCGCACGCACGATGCCAGCCAGGCTGCACTCGTCGGTGATCGCCAGGGCGGCGTATCCCAGCGCCCTTGCCCGCTCGAACAGCTCCCGCGCGCTGGACACGCCGCGCAAGAAAGAGAGATTCGACAGACAGTGCAGCTCGGCGTACACGGATCAGCCTCCGGTGGCCGCGTGGTACATACGCCGGGCATTGGTGCGCTTGACGCCTGCCCATCCATGGCGGAAAGGTTGTGCTAAGGTGGCAATCGGCGCTGGTCGGCGCCTGCTGCTCACCCACGGCAAACCCTCACGGGACGACATCCCACCTATGAAACCTGATTCCCCTCTGTCGGCGAATCTGGGCAGTGAGCACCTGGCGTTCGCCCTCAGCGAGGACTCAGCATGCGTTTCATACCTACCACTACCGCCAAGATCGATACCCTGAAGAAGCAGGCCAAGCGCCTGCAACGAAACGGGGGTGGCAAGCACGCCTACCTCCTCAACCGGGTCGCCCGGATGGCTGGCTACGAGCAATGGCACCACGTGATCCTTTGCCACCGGGAAACCGAAGGCATTGCGAGTGGACGGTCGCTGGCCAGCACCATCGCTGAAATCGTGCGTGCCGAACTCGCCGGCGAGGCACGCATCGTGGTTACCGGCGCGGAGACATCGACGGCGCAGCCCTTCATGCTGGTGGCCACCGGCATCGGTGATGCCTGGCTGCTTGATCCGATCGGGCAGCAGGCCGTTTGTCTGGTCTGGCGTGGTGAACGGCAATCGCCCGAGGTCCGCGATCTCTCCAATCAGGTGGAGATCCGCTGGGAGGGTACCTATGCGTTGCGCGGCGACTTCTTCGAGGTCGATACCGATCATCCCGAGATCGGGCATCGCGCGATCGGTGGCTATCCGGTCGACCAGTTGCGTGCGATGTCGCTGCCGCTGCAGTCGGCCGAACAGTCGATCAAGCAGGTGATCAGCCAGGAAGACGCGGTCGCGCTGACGCCGGACGTGGTCGCGCGGCTGGTCCATTCGGGTTGGTCGGCCGAGCAGCTGGATGCGGCGGCACGCCAAGGTGCGCGCTTCTCCCCCTCCAGGAACTCGGTGCTGTTCCCGGCTATGGGTGGGCTGATGGGTTGAATGCGTCATCGCGGTCTCAGCCAAAGAGGCCATGCAGGTACCAGGTGCCGGTACGCAGGTCCCGGTAAACCCAGACGGTCTCGCCAGCGGCGCCGGCGGCTAGGTGGTAGTCGCGCCGGCAGTCCTCGCCGTCCCACCAGCCGCTCTCGATGCGCTCCGGGCCTGAAAGCAGTCGTTGGGTCGCCGACGGCCACGGGCGCGGCACGGCGAGCAGCCACGCCGGCCGCGCTACAAGTCCGGCTGGCACCTGGCCGGGTGCGTCCGCCGGCGGCCGCCGGCGCTGCGCGCGTTCGGGCCGGTGATCGGCGACGCTGTCAAGACCGTAGACGGCGCCATCGCCCAACCGCGCCTGCAGGCGTTCGATCAATGCTGCGGTTCTTTCGCCTTGCGTCGTTGGGTCATCGAACAGCGCGGCAGATCCGAGCGGCACCTCGCGTTCAGCGACCAGCTGCAGGCGCAACGCACGCACCGGTCCGGCAAGGGTGATCGTTGCCAATCGGTTCGTGATCAGCACCAGCAGGTGCTCCGCATCGCCCGTGCCACTCGCTGCGCGAACCTCGATGGCCGTATCCGCCCTGCCC
>DATKUQ010000222.1:0-6854 GCA_035530495.1 Burkholderiales bacterium | reverse complement strand
AATCGACGACGAAGCGCTGAACCGCGGCCAGGTCGCCGTCGAAACGGGAAAACAATTCGCCCTGTCCGACGCGCGCGTAATAGGCGGGAGACAGGGACTGCAGGTGGCAAAACACCTGTTCGCGCAGCCGAAACAGCACTTGCGAGGACAGTTCGATGTGATCGAAACGATTGAATGACTCCAGGAACACGCCGATCAAGGGCGCAAGCAGCATGAAGCCGCACGAGCCGACCAGAACGCGCAAATTCCCGGCCAAAGCGCCCTCGTCGACCAGCACCTTGGACAGATAGGGCTGAAGCATGGCCAGCAGGCTGGCGCTCAAGGACAGCGCCACGATGCGCGCCGCCCGCCCCCGGTTTGCAATCAGCGGCGGCCACGTTAATGCCAGGATACGCAGCTGCGCGCGCTGCAGTGGCCGGAAAGCCGCAAATGGCATGTTTGCGCCGCTAACGCCGGACGATCCGCAACGAGGAAGCCCCCTGATCGCTCTCCCCCGGCATCGGGATTTCCGCCTTCTTTTTCAGCGTTTGGGCGTCATAGACCGCGATGAAACTCGACGCGCCGCCGAGGTACAGTTCCTTGCCGTCGGAGGAAATGTTGATCGCATAGTAGGTGCGATGCAGTTTCGCGCGTTGCACGACCTTTTTGGCGGCGAGGTCGATTTTATAGAGTTGGTTCATCACCGCGAAAACCTCGTGCTTGTTCACGGGATTGACGACCGAGGAAAAAAATCCGGCATCGGCGTTGCCGACTTCGGTCACCACCATCGAATCCGTATCGAGATCGAAGGTCATGATGCCGAGTTTGACCGCCTCGGGTGATTTCGGATCGACGTCGGTGCGGGGCACATAGTAGGGCGTAGACATCATGTGCGCCTGTTCATATTGCGGCCAGAAATCGAGAATATCGGGTTCGCCGAATCCCTTGCGCTTCCAGTTGCGCAGGGGAAAGGTCTTGTCGATCGCTCCCGTGGCAGTATTGAACAGGTACACATCCCAGCCCAGCGCCATGAGCCTGCCGTCAGATGTGGGCGCGAGCAAGCCGATGCGCCGTGGCGCAGGAAATACGTGCCGCGGCTTGGCGCCGACACCGTCGGCTGTGTCATACACGGCGATGCGGGTATGCATCACCTGGTATTCGTCCGCCTTCAGTCGGGTCGGGATTTCATAGACATACAGGTGCTTTCCGTCCTGACTCACCGCGATCGCAAACAACGACTTCACGCGTACGTTCGCGTACGACATGTCGGCACGAAACACCTGCTTGCCGCTGTCCAGATCGATGCCCGAGATGCTTTCGTTGCGGTCGGTCAGGACATAGGCCACCTTTCCGTCTGGTGCGACGGAGATCGTGGATGCGATGCCGTGTCCGGGAATGCGATAGCTGTGGACGACCTTGCGCGCCGCGACATCGATCACATGCAGCTCGTTCGGCCGCGACGCGACGATCAGGAAGTCCTTGGCCGACGCTGTCAGCGCGCAACACGCGAGGATCAATCCAATCCAATATTTCATGTGCGCTAATCCTCCGGGAATAGGGTTTGCAGTTGACGCCAATCGCGCAGGGCCGAATTCTTGCCGTCCGTCCATTCCGGGTCCACGTTCATCGAGTCGCCCACTTGCGCCGGCCACCAGCACGGGTCGGTGCACCCGTACAGGTCCGATTCCATCGGCTGGCACAGCCCGGACAAACCGCCGTTCGCATCGACTTCCCAACCCGGATCGAAGACCGTGGTGCAGCCGACGATGTTGCCCATCAGGCGTGCCTCGCCGTCGGCCTGTCCCTCGGGTCCGGCGGCCAGGCTGCGGGCCTTTTCGTTCAAAGGTATTAGACGCTTCATCGTTGACTCCTCTGTTCCATGTTCCTGGAGTTGAAAAAATCCGGATTGGCGGCGGAGATCTCGCCGAAGCAATCGAGCCCGAATTGCAGCCATTCGCGCACGAAATCGCAATGCGCGAGCGTCGGCGCCAAAGGGTCGCCCGAACGCACGTAGGCTTCGTGGTAGCAGCCTCCGGCACAGACTGCGCGCGCCGCACAGTCGCCGCAGGCCGCATGCGCCGTCTGCGCCGCGCCGATGAATTGTCCGAGCTTTTCCAGGTCGACGCCGTTGATAACGTCTCCGAACGCGCCGAAACCGGTTCCGGTAAAGCGGTGGCACAGCGACAGCGTGCCGTCCGTGCCGGCCGCGAGCAGGCCCAGCCCCGCACCGCAGGGCAGCGTCTTGCGCGTTCCCCGCCACAGGTCCAGCATCATGTGGTTCATGTTGGAAAAACCATGCGGCCGGCTGCGCTTCGCCTCCAGCACGTAGTCCCGCCCCAGTTCCTTCATGCCGTCGAGGACCAGGCGCATCTGCGCGGCATCGAGAACCATGGGCGAGTCGCTGCCCGCGGTAACGGGTGCGAAGCCGACCTCAGTGAATCCCAGTTCATCGTGCAGGTGCCGATAAGTCTGCGTGACGCCGGTGCAGCCGCGCGTCAGGGTAACGCGCGCTGCGACCGGACGCGGCAGCCGGGCATCGAGCAGTCGCTTGACGTTTGCCGCCACCAGCTTGTAGGTTCCCTTGCCGCCGATGGTGATGCGGCGGCGGTCGTGTTCCAGTTCGGCGCCGTCGATGCTCACGGCGATGCCGAAACGATGCGCGCCGAAGAAGTCGATCATCTCGCCGGTGAGCAGGGTCGCATTGGTGGTCAGGGAGAAATCGACCTGTTTCCCGGCCTCGCTGCCCTTGCGCTCGGCATACGCCGTCCATTCCCGCAGCGCCGCGAAACGGGTCAGCGGTTCGCCGCCGAAGAACACGATGCCGACACGCTGCTGGCCCGCCGCCTGGCGAAACAGCAGGTCGATTGCCGCGAGCGCCGTCTCGTGCTCCATCACCCGTGCCGCTTTGGGCGTATCGAGATCCTCGCGATAGCAATACGAGCAGCCCAGGTTGCAGCCGGTGGTCAAGGTCAATACCAGCGTATTGATGGGCGCGTTCTTCACCTGAAGCGGTACGCGATCGTAGATTTTCCTGCCCGGGGCGACGACACCCAGCGCGAGAAAATCGTCCAGGGCGTCGCAGACTTCGCCCGGCGCGAATCCGCCGTCGAAGCGGGACTTTACCTCGTCCGCGCTGACTGCTTCGCGCTGCTCGAAGAATGCCAGCAGATCGTGCGACACGCGATCGAGTTCGAACACCGATGTCGTCGGCACGTGCAGCAGTACGCGCCGGTCCGGCGGTCCGGCCGTCCGATAGTTATGCCTCTGTACCTGCAATGTTCCCATTCCGGTCTCCTTCAGCGCAGCGGCGGTCTCTTCCAGCTCTGCACCGTGACGATGAGGTGACCGCTGGATTTGATCAGGCGATGGCCGTCTGCCAGCGTCGCCACGGCGGACAGATTGCCGATGTTGTCTGCGTGGTTGGCCCGGGCCGGATTGGGACCCGCCTGGGCGGGAATGAATTGCCCGTCAGGCTGCATGACGCCGGCAAACTTCACATCGTTCGCGGTCTTGGCTCTCTCGGTGCGATTTTCGACGCTCCATTGCGCGTTCACCCGACCGAGGCGAATGTCGTCGGCCGTGCCCGGCTTGCCGTCCGGACCGTTGAGGTAGGCAATGGCCTCGAATTGGGCCGATACCGGGGGATTCGCGCCGCCGCCGCCGCCTAGCCGCGCAATGGCGAACGCCGGTTCGACGCGAAGCGTATCGATTTGGCGGTATACCGCGATCTTGGCGTCGTGGCCGCTTTGTCCCTGTTCAAGTTTGCGCCAGCCGATCGCCGCCCCCTGCGCCACCGTCGCGACGAGTTGGACCTCGTCCCCGGAAACGCGCACCACCTTGTCGATCTTAATGCCCGGCCCGAGCTCGTAGGTCCCGCCGAGCTTCACGCCCGATACGCGCACGGTGGTGGTCGCGCCCGCCTTGATGAATGCCGGCGACACTGCGAGGATCTCGCCCTGCGAGGCGGCATTCATGCGCACCGCTTCGAGCCTTGCGCCCACCTCGTCGGCATCGCGCAGGAACCAGCGTCCGGATAATTCCCGGCCGTCCGCGCTCAGGGCGAAGACCGAATGGATGCGCTGATTTCCGAGCGTCGACGCGCCGCGCCACTCGTACCCCGTATAGAGATTGGCCTTGCCTTCTCCGGAAACGCGATTGCCGCTGTCGTACACCAATTCGTACTTCACTGCGTAGCGATCCGCGCCGAGCGGGCGCACGAACATGTAGCCGGAGTACCCGCCCCAGCCGGGGCGTTCGCCGACCACGCGCCAGTTGCCGCTCGGAGCGACGTGCTTGGCCCGTCGCCATTTGGTCCAGGCCTTGCTGCGCAGGGGGTACAGTTCGGCAAGCTCTGGCGCGACCTTACCCATGGCGAGGTCCAGCCAGTTCACGGTCCGGTCCTGCCCCGCGTATTCCACGCTCGGCATCTCGCCGACGTGAGTCTGCACCAGCTCGCGCCACTCGCCGAGGTCGCGCCGCTGCAACGCCACCCGCCCGAAACTATGGCAGCCGGTGCACATCTGCGTCAGTTCCGGCGTCGGCACGACGTCCTCGGCATTCGGCCTCCTCTCCATGATGAAGCGGTAAGGGGCGCTTTCTTCGGGCGCGAGGCCCTGCGTGTCCGCCAGGTACCTGACCAGAACTTTGCGCTCGCTGCGCGATATATCGACCTGGTGCCAGACGCCCATGCGCACGAGCGTCATGTCCCAACCCTCCGGGCTCTTGCGCATATCCGTTATGCGATCGAAGCTCTTTCCCTTCTGCAGATGACAGGCGCCGCATTTTTCCGCCATCAGTTTCGTCGGCGCTACGCCCGCCCATGCCGCAGCGCCGCTCATTGCGAGCATTGCGACCATTGCGACGAGCACCCTTGGCATCGAGGCTCGAAGCGCGTTCCAGCCAAGCCCGCGCGCTCTGCGATGAACTCTCAGTATCATTTCGGCAATCCTCAAGTTGTTGGCAGCCAGTATCGGATTCGCTGCGGCGCGAATATCCGCTTCTTTCTCCGCGTCCCCGTGCGCAGGCAAAGCGGCATCGGACACGTCAGATCTCCCGCGCCTATTGAAGCAGCGTCGCGAGCGGCGTGAGGCTGAGCCCGAGGGACTCGGCCACCGCGCGGTGCGCGATGCGGCCCTCGTGCACGTTCAGGCCGTCGGCAAGATGGGAATCCGCGCCGCAGGCGCGTCGCCAGCCCGCGTCGGCCAGCGTGAGCGCAAACGGCAGCGTGACGGCAGTCAGCGCCAGCGTCGCGGTGCGCGCCACTGCCCCCGGCATGTTTGCCACGCAGTAATGCACGATGCCGTCCACTTCGTAGATCGGATCGGTGTGGGTCGTCGGCCGGCTGGTTTCGAAACAGCCGCCCTGGTCGATGGAGACGTCCACCAGCGCCGACCCTTTACGCATGCGCTTGAGCATGGCGCGCGACACGAGCTTGGGCGCGGTCGCGCCCGGAACGAGCACGGCGCCGACCACCATGTCCGAATCGGCGACCGCCTGTTCGATGGCATCGGCGCTCGCATGCAGCGTCTTCAGCCGCGGACCGTAAAGCCGGTCAAGTTCCTGCAGGCGCGGTTTGTCGCTGTCGATCAGCGTCACCTCCGCGCCCATGCCCAGAGCGACCTTGGCTGCGTTCTCGCCGACCACCCCGCCGCCGATCACCGTGACCCGCGCAGGCAGGACTCCGGGAACGCCACCCAGCAGCACACCGGCGCCGCCCACCGCTTTGGTCAGCGCGAACGCCCCCATCTGCGGCGCGAGTCGTCCCGCGACCTCGCTCATCGGCGCCAGCAGCGGCAGCCGTCCCCGCGCGTCGGTCACGGTCTCATAGGCGATTGCGGTGCAGCCGGAGCTGATGAGCAGTTGCGCCTGCTGCGGATCGGGTGCCAGATGCAGGTAGGTAAACAGCATCTGGCCTTTGCGCATCATGGCGCACTCCTCCGGCTGAGGCTCCTTCACCTTGACCACCAGCTCCGCATCGGCGAACACCTCGCGCGCCGTCGCCGCGATATGCGCGCCGGCATCCGCGTATCGCTCGTCGCTGAATCCGATCGATGCGCCGGCCCCGCGCTGAACCGACACGCGGTGACCGCGCGCCACCGCCTCGCGCACGCCGGCCGGCGTCATGCCGACCCGGTATTCGTGATTCTTGATTTCCTTCGGTACGCCAATATGCATGTTGCGCTCCAAGAGTCGTTAATTTCCAAACCCGGTGCGGGCGCCGCTCACAGCCCCGCTTCAAGTTCCTCGAAGGCGCCTTCGAGCGCCGCGACGATGAGATCGATCTCGGCGGCCTGAATGGTCAGCGCCGGAGAAAGAATGATGTTGCCGCCCGAGTAGCGCACCATGGCGCCGCGCCGATAGGCGGCTTTCGCCACCCGGGCGGGGGCATCCGCGCCGCGCGGAAACGGCTGTTTCGTTTTCTTGTCGGCGACCATCTCCAGGCACACCATCAGGCCTTTCCCGCGCACGTTGCCGACGCTGCGGAATTTGCGCTCGAAGCCCGCCAGGGCTCCCAGCAGCCGCTCCCCCTGCTTCGCCGCGTTGGCTGGAATGTTTTCCGCCTCGAGGATGTCCAGGGTCGCCAGCGCCGCCGCCGCCGCGACCGGGTGCGCGCTGTAGGTGTAGCCGTGGGACAAATTGCCGACGGCAGGATCTGCGCCGGCGAAAGCCTGCACCACCTTGCCGCTGATGGCCGTCGCCCCCAGGGGCACGTATCCCGATGAGATGCCTTTGGCCAGGCACATGAGATCCGCCTGCACACCCCACAGGCGGGTGCCGAACATCTGTCCGGTGCGGCCGAAACCGGTCACCACCTCGTCGGCGATGAGCAGCACGCCGAACTTGTCGCAAACCTTGCGCACCAGCGGCCAGTAGTT